>DATKVN010000052.1 GCA_035530055.1 bacterium
TATCAGGTTGGGATGGAACCCGATCCCTACGCTGGATTTCCTCGATTTCATCGGGGGTTCCGGGAAGAATCTCCCTTTCGGGAGGACTCCAATAATTGGAGTAGCACCGCTTGCGGTGCGTTAACGCGAAACAAGTTTCGCTACTCCAAAAACCTCTGGAGTCTTGTTAGCTTGTAATTCTTATTTAAGGTAAAATTATGGCCAGAGAAAAAATTCTAATTATCGATGATGAACAGGACTTGGTTAAGTTGGTGAAAGAGATTCTGGAAATCGAGGATTTCCAGGTGAGTTATGCTTATGATGGTGAGGAGGGATTGAGAAAAGCGACTAGTGAAATTCCGGATCTAATTCTTTTAGATATTAAAATGCCCGGCATCAATGGTTTCCAGGTATTAGAGAGCTTGAAAATAGATAAGGCTACTTCACACATTCCAGTGGTAATGCTCACTACCAGCACCCTCAGGCGAGATCGCGATAAAGCGTTCGACCTGGGTGCAGTGGACTACGTGATCAAGTCATTGGAGGGTTTTGAACTGGGGGAGCGAATCCATAAGATATTGAGTGATCGCTTTAAAGATAAGAATAACACGGGTAGATAAAAGAAAGGTATTGGAAGTTAGCATTATACGGTTTTTGACCGGGGAAAGGAATATAAGAAAGATAAAAGACATATGAAAAAGAAAATCTTAGTCGTCGATGATGATGCGGTAGTAGTTGAACTCCTGAAAGAAATCTTGACCACACAGAATTTCAGAGTTATCTCCGCTAGAAATGGTGACGAAGCAATAAGGAAAGTGCGAGAAGAAAAGCCAGACACCGTCGTTTTAGATGTGGTGCTTCCCGGCTTGAATGGTTTTGACGTGTGTCGGGTTTTGAAACAGGATAAGATGACCCATTCTATTCCTATCATAATGTTAAGTGGCAAGGCTATGGAAACCAGAGACAAAGTTACTGGATTTGAGGCAGGAGCTGATGATTATTTAACTAAACCCTTCGAGGCTAAAGAGCTGGTTGCCCGCATAAGAGCTTTATTAAGGCGCTATGAGCTTTCTGAGGACTTTGAGGAGGTCGTAGAAAAGGAGGGGATTTCTCTCGATGTTACCAGAGCTACAGTGCGGGTGAAAGGAAAACTTGTGAACCTGAGACCAAAAGAATTCGATTTACTCTACCTGTTGATGAAGAAGGCAGGTCGTGTTTTGAATCGCTCATATTTATTGGTAAGTATATGGGGCTATGAGTATTTTGGTGCTACCAGAACAGTGGATGTGCATATAAGGAGACTCAGGGAAAAATTGGGAGAAGGGGCTGCAAAAAAGATAAAAACTGTAGAAGGAAAAGGATATATGTTTGTGGAAGGGGAGTAAAAAGTTAACATAGATTTAACATTTTTGTAACACTGTTGTAATAAGTCTATGGTAAGATATATTTTGGAGCATTGGAATTTTCCCGATTGAAAATCGGGATGCACCAATTGAATTTGTGCCTGTAATAGGAAAGGAGTAGCAGAGATTGCTCTGCGTTAACTAATCGCGAAACAAGTTTCGCTACTCCAGAAGACTCTGGAGTAGCAGCCTTCAGTCTGCGTTTAGAATTTGTGGGCACGGTTTTAGCCGTGCAAAATAGAAAGGTTCTATAATGAAAGAGAAAATTCTTTTTGTTGATGATGATCCAGATATTGTTAGGCTGGTAAAGGAGACTCTCCTTGATGAAGGGTTCGAGTTTGTTTCTGCTGAGGACGGCGAAGGTGGCATAAAGGAGGCTCAAACGTCCCATCCTGACCTAATTATTCTGGACATGCAGCTTCCGGACATAGACGGGTTTGAGATTTGTCGGAGACTAAAAGCCGAGGAAGGGTGCAAACATATACCTATAATAATGTTAACAGGCAAGTTTAAAGAGACTTCTGATAAAGTTGAGGGATTAGTGGATGGTGCGGATGACTATGTGCTAAAACCCTTTGAGACTCAGGAACTATTGGCACGAATACGAGCAGTGCTCCGGGAGTACAAACATTTTGGTCCAAAGCACCTGGTGAAAGACCATCTGGACGAGTTAAGACGGAAGAAAAAGGATTAATCCTCGGGAGGCAGAATGCGTCTTAGAACAAAGTTCAGCTTCTTTGCTATTCTTATATTGGTGGTAGCTTTACTGGGAATGAGCGTGATTCTGTTCATTTTTGAGAAGAAACATCTTTTGCAGACAATGAGAGAAAGCCAGGTAAATACCATAAAGGGTTTGACAGAGGTCTGCAAGGAGGCGATAATTAGCGAAGACGATCTGCTTCTTATGAATTACATCAAGGTGGTTAAGAGGACTACAGGGGTAATTTATGCCATGTTCGTAGACGATGAAGGAAAAGTGGTAGTGCATACCGATACTAATCTTCACGGTTATGTGTATCGGGATTCTATAGGAATAAAAGCTCAGAACTCAGAGGACTTGTTGGTTCAATCTTATAAGGGAATAGAAGGTGGTGAGCTCATTGATGTCTCACTTCCTGTCTTATTGGGAGAGGATAGGTTGGGTACTGCCCGAGTTGGATTTTCTAAAGCAGTGTTGAATAGAGTTGTGGAAGATACATTATCCCTGACCCGTCGTCGTATCCTTGTGGTAACAGGTGTTGCCTTTTCTTTCGGGATTTTTGGTGCGTTTATTCTGGCTCAGCTAATGAGTCGTCCAATCAGGAAGCTTACTGAAGGTGCAAAGTCTATCGGACAGGGGAACCTGGAACAGAAGATTTTAGTCAAGAGTAGAGATGAACTTGGCGATTTAGCAGGTGAATTTAACAGGATGGCAAAAAAGCTTAAAGAGCTTGACCAGATGAAAGACGACTTCGTTTCCAGCGTCTCCCACGAGCTCCGCTCACCTCTAACCTCAATTAAAGGCTATGTCGATTTTATCTTGAGGGGAAAAGCTGGGCCACTTAATAAGAAGCTCATAGAATATTTGACAATTGTCAAGAACAACACTTCTCGACTGGGGATGTTCATAAATGACATCCTCGATTTAGCAAAAATTGAAGCCAAGCGTTTTGAGCTGGGAAAAGAAGCTTTAGAGCTTTCACCGCTCATAGAGGAAATGGTTACATTTTTCCGGCCCCAAGCAGAAGAGGGCAAGATCCAATTGGAGGCAGTCGTTCCTACCAGTATCTCTTTGGTTTCCGCCGACCAGGATAAACTTAGACAGGTTTTCACAAACCTTCTCAGTAATGCTTTCAAATTTACTCCTGAGGGAGGAAAAGTAACTATAGAAGCGAAAAATTCAGGATCGGGAAACTTCGTAGAGATTGCTGTTAAAGACACAGGAGTGGGCATTGCCAAGGAGGACTTGCAAAAAGTTTTCGACAAATTCCAACAGGTTAAGTCATCTGGAGGTAAAGTGAAAATAGTGAAAGGCACAGGGCTGGGCTTGGCCATCATTAGGGGAATCGTCGAGGCACATGGTGGTCGGATTTGGGTAGAGAGTGAACTCAATAAGGGAAGCAATTTTATTTTTACTTTACATAAGGCATAATATATAATATAATGCAGAGAGAAATATGAACAAGGAAAAGATTCTGGTAATAGAGGACGAAGAGGACATTGCTAATCTGGTCAAAACTACCCTTGAGGGCGAAGGTTTCGAGGTCACAGTTGGTTACAGTGGGGAAGAGGGACTGGAAAAGATTCATCGGGTCCCGCCGGATCTCGTAGTTTTAGATTTAGGGCTTCCTGGTATGAGTGGCTATCAGGTTTGCCAGAAGATTAGAGAAGATGTTTCTTTAGCTCATATACCTATAATCATGTTAACTGCCAAGGGCTCTACATCGGATAAAGTCATTGGATTGAGCTATGCTCCTGATGACTATATTACCAAGCCTTTCCAGGAAGAAGAACTTGTTGCCCGCGTGAAAACGCATTTGACTCGCACTGCCAGTGACCTCTCCGCTAATCCTTTAACCAAATTGCCTGGCAACATTTCCCTCGTCGAGGCGTTAAAGAAGTGTCTAAGCCGGGACCGTCTATTTGCTGTCTTGTATTTAGATTTGAGTAATTTTAAAGCTTTCAACGATAAATATAGTTATCTCAGGGGCGACAAAGTTCTTCGCGTTACAGCTCAAATCATTCTCAAGGCAGTTAAACAGAAAGGCAATCCAGATGACTTTATTGGTCACATTGGAGGGGATGATTTCATCGTAGTTACTAGCCCGGATAAAGTTGATGCCCTCTGTAGAGGTATCATTAAAGACTTTAACCAGGAGATTCCCAGTCTCTACGACGAAGAAGATAGAAAAAGAAAATATATTATAACCAAGGATCGGCTCAATAAAATTACGAAGTTTCCATTGATGATTATTGCTATCGGAGTAGTTACAAATAAATCGAGGAAATTCGCCAGTCCTGCTGAGATTAGCGACGTGGGTGCTGAACTGAAAAAATATGCTAAGCTCAAAAAAGGGAGCAGTTACGTTGTAGATAAAAGGGAAGATTAGAAAGGCAAATTTTTATATAAAAGAAGGCGGCGATGTTAAAGAAAACAATTTTGGTGATAGACGATGATGCGTCGATTTTGAAACTGGTCAGCAACGTCTTGATAGAAGAGGGGTTTAGTGTAATTACTGCCAATTGTGGAGAAGAAGGGATTAAGAAAGTTCATCGTTCAAAGCCAAATTTAGTTATTTTGGATTTGAGGCTGCCCGATATGGATGGTTTTCAAATTTGTCAAACTTTGAAGAAGGATAAGATTGTAAGTAATATCCCAATTATAATGCTCACCGTTAAATCTACAAAGTCCTCAACTGTTGCCGGATTGGAGATGGGCGCTGATGACTATATTGTTAAACCTTTTAATCAAGAAGAATTAGTTGCTCGAGTGAAGACAGTGCTGCGTCGAGCTGGTGGAGAAGAAGAAGTAGAAGAAATTTTAAAGTATGGAGATATGCGCTTAAATTTGGATAAACATGCTGTATCCATAAAAAATAAGCAGATTGATTTAACACCTATGGAATTTAATTTACTTCACATTTTGGTAAAAAAGAAGGGGCATGTGCTTAACAGAAATTTCTTGTTGGAGACAGTATGGGGCTACGAATACTTTGGCACTACTCGTACTGTTGATGTTCATATCGGACGACTGCGAGAGAAGTTGGCCTCCCTGGGTGAAAAGATTGAAACTGTAGAAGGGGTAGGCTACAGGTTAATCGATGAGGGGAAAGACTGACGTTAAAGATTTCGCATCCCGATTTTCAATTGGGGTAGGGCACAATTTTCACGATTGAAAATCGGGATGCATTTTTTTGGTTGACAGATTTCCCACATTTTTGTTATATAGAACAATCTACGAATCGAATGGGTGAAAATTGTGTTTAAAAAACCAATTCAGTTTTTGAGAGAAGTTATAGAAGAGCTACGAAAGGTTTCCTGGTCGAATAGGAAACAGGTAATCGGGTCGGCAATGGTGGTGATTCTTTTAGTTATTGCCGTGGCTATTTTTGTAGGTCTGGTAGACTTTGGGCTGTCCATAATTCTGGGAATATTAATAAAGTAGTCAACGCCTAAGAGGGAAAAGTTGATAGAGAAAAAATGGTATATTGTTCATGCTTATACGGGGCATGAGGATAAAGTCAGAGGATACCTGGAGAAGCTGATAAGTTCTGGGGGAATGAAAGACAAAATATCAAACATATTAATTCCCACTGAAGAAATTGTGGAAATACGAAAGAATAAGAAAAAGATTAGCAAGCGGAAATTTTTCCCGGGTTACGTTATAGTTGAAATGGTAATCGATAATGAAACCTATTGGGCTGTACGCAATATTCCTGGAGTAACTGGTTTCCTCGGTGGGGTGAAACCTGTGCCTCTTAGACCAGAAGAATTGGACAATATCGTGGCAATCACTCAACGAGAAGCACAGGCAAAACCAAAGCCGGCAGTGATGTTTGAAAAAGACGAGAGTGTCAGAGTTATAGAGGGGCCATTTGAAAATTTTGTTGGCGTAGTGGAAGACGTCAATGAGGAAAAAGGCAAACTGAAAGTAATGGTAACAATCTTTGGACGAGCTACTCCCGTGGAGCTCGATTTTTTACAGGTAGAAAAGATATAGGAAGGAAGATTTTATGGCAAAAAAAGTAAAAGGCATAATAAAATTACAGATACCCGCAGGGGGAGCTAATCCTGCTCCTCCAGTCGGACCCGCCTTGGGACAACATGGAGTAAATATTATGGAGTTCTGTAAGGCATTCAATGAGAGAACGGCTAGTCAGGAACCGGGAATGCTTATTCCAGTTGTAATCACTGTATATCAAGACAGAAGCTTTACCTTTGTGACCAAGGTCCCTCCAGTAGCTGCATTGTTGAAGAAAGCTGCGGGCATAGCCAAAGCCTCGGGAGAGCCCAATAAGACGAAAGTAGCTAAGGTGAGTAAGAAGCAAGTACGTGAAATTGCAGAGAAGAAAATGGCTGATCTAAATGCAAACGATATGGAAGGTGCAGTTAAGATGGTAGAGGGAACTGCAAGGAGCATGGGGATAGAAATAGAATAGAAATTTTGTAGGTCCCAATTCATCCAGCCCCTGAGATTCGATTTTTGCAGAGGCTGGATTCATCGTCCCGATTTTCAATGGGGAACATCTGTAGGTAAATCGTACAAGGAAAATTATGAGAAGAGGTAAGCGGTACCACGAATTATCTAAATTAATTGAGAAAGATAAAGGTTACAGTGTAGAAGAGGCAGTAGTGTTGGTTAAGAAGGCTGCCAATGCCAAGTTTGACGAGACTATCGAATTGTGCCTGCGACTGGGAATTGATCCTAAGCGGCAAGACCAAATAGTAAGAGGAACTGTCTTATTGCCACATGGTACAGGAAAGAGTAAAGTGGTGGCTGTTGTAGTTAAGGGAGAGAAGGCAAAAGAGGCAGAAAAAGCAGGAGCAGATTTTGTGGGAGGAGAAGATTTAATTGAAAAGATAGCCAAGGAGACTATTAAATTTGATGCGTTAATAGCTACTCCCGATTGTATGCGTGACTTGAGTAAGTTGGGAAAGATACTCGGACCGAAGGGATTGATGCCCAGTCCCAAAACAGGGACTGTCACATTCGAGATTGCTGATGTGATAAAAAAGATTAAAGCTGGTCAAATTGAATTTCGAATCGATGGTTACGGAATTATCCATTTAAGTGTGGGTAAAGCTTCTTTTGATGAGAAGAAACTGGTGGATAATATAAATACTGTGATAGGAGAAATACAGCGAGTTAGACCACCTACTGTTAAAGGTCAATATCTAAGAAGCATAAGCGTTTCCTCAACAATGGGTCCAGGAATAAAGGTGAGTTTGCCTAAAATATAAGGTATCGGGAAAAGATTTATATTTTGAAGAGATTTTTCAGCGAAGGCTCCGATGAATCGGAGACTTCGCTTTTTTATTGTGTCGGACCCCGCCCTTTCGTGAAAGAGCTGGGCGAATGCCTATCTGGTCGCCTAAGGTTGGAGGAGCAAAAGTGGATACAAAAAATAAGTAAAAGAGACTTTATAATAGAATTTCGGCGTTTATCGTACTTAATGATATTAGATGGAAATAGGTAAGTCGGGTTGTTACTAAAAGAAACTTAAACTTTTTACTTGACAAATCTTGTAGATATATTATACTTAAAGCAAGACATAGATATTAAATGATAAAACATATCTCTAAAAGTTTCTAAAAAGGTGAATCTGATGAAAGACATAATGAGCACTAAAGAGCTGTCCCAATATATAGGATTGAGCAAGTCTAAAATTTATCAATTAATCCGCCAGAAAAAAATTCCGGCTTCTAAGATTGGCAGACAATATAAGTTTCCTAAAGAGATGGTCGATGCTTGGTTAAAAGAGAAAATTATTACTTTACCTAAAGAGTCCCCGACGAAGCTTCCGCCGGAAAAGAGCAAAAAGGACGAGAGGACTTGAACAGACTGGTAAGATTGAGTAGACCCATAGTTATAGGATTAAATACCGCTGGACGAGCGGGAATCAACGCTTGTGGAGTTGGAACGGTAGTTCCGATGATGAAGCAAGAAAAAGAATGTCCCGATGTGACATCGGGACAGAAGCCACAAGGCTTGCCCTGTGGAGCGTCACTAAGCTTTTAAAACAGAGGAGGTGAGAAAGAGATGGGAGAAAAGGTAGCAAGGGTCGGTGTAAAGAGACAGGAAGGTTATCTCTATTTCATCGACAAGCAAGGAGATGTTTCTCGGGCGAAGATGGCCCGCGGTGGCAAGAAAGGCGGGGGTCCTGTAAAGGTTACTAGAGTTGGTGTTAAAAAGGCCCGTGGTTATCTCTATTACCTTGATAAGCAAGGAGATGTTTCTCGGGCGACGATGGCCCGCGGCGGTAAGAAGAAGAAAAAGAAGAAAAAAGCCGCCAAAAAGAAAACTACCAGAAAAAAAAGGAGGAAAACAATGGTAAAGAAAAAGAAAGCAAAAAAGAAGAAGAAAGCAACAAAAAAGAAGAAAAAGGGATAATTAATAGACTCAAAATTTTGCACTGCAAGGTGACCCCTTGTTGGAGGACAATTGCTGGCGTTCTGTATTCCAGAGAAGCGGGTGGTATAACGCTTGAGTGTGTTGAGGAAAATAAATAATTCTGTTTGAAGAATCCGAAATTTTCCAGCAATTTGCTTTTATCCACAAGGGGTCTTTTTTTATTTCTCGAAGAGAAAATGGGGTCAGTTCTATTTTTGGCCCTATCACAACTCTATTTAACTATTTTAACGAATCAAAAATAGAGCTGACCCCATTTTCCCTGACCCCATTTTCCTTACATTTTTTCTTGACACTATGGAAAATGTGCATTATAATAATTTCTAGTCGTAGTTTTTGGGTCTTTTTGGATTTGTTGGGTTTATTTTTTGCTTGTTTTCGTGCTACTAAATTTGCTAAAATTATATTCTAAGGAGAGAAAAATTGAGGAAACCGATTATCGCTGGTAACTGGAAAATGAATAAGTTGACCTCAGAAGCAGTGGAGTTAGCCCGTGAAGTAAAAAACAAAACAGGGACTATTGCAGATAGGGAAATAGTTCTCTGTCCCCCTTTCACTGTTCTTTCCTCAGTAAAGGAAGTAATTAAAGGTTCCTCGATAAAATTGGGTGCCCAGAATATGTACTGGGAAGTTCGCGGAGCATATACTGGAGAAGTATCGCCAACGATGCTCAAAGATATTGGCTGTAATTATGTAATTTTAGGTCACTCAGAGCGACGCCAATATTTTGGCGAAACAAATGAGACAGTAAATAAGAAAGCGAAGATAGCTTTTTCTATCGGTCTTATTCCTATTGTTTGTGTAGGGGAAACGCTCCGACAGAGAGAAAAAGGAGAAACTTTAACAGTAATAGAAGAACAGGTTAAAACAGGACTATCTGGGTTGACAAAAGAAGAAAGTAAAGGATTGGTAGTGGCTTATGAACCTGTCTGGGCTATCGGTACGGGAAAGACAGCTACGCCTGAGGAGGCTGAAGAGGTGCAGCGATTTATTCGGAAATTGTTAGGGCAAATGTTTGGAAAGGAGAATGCTCAGGCAATCAGAATTTTATACGGAGGAAGTATTAATCCTGATAATATTTCGGTTCTAATGTCTTGTGAAGATATAGACGGAGGGTTAATAGGCGGAGCAAGTCTAAATGTAGAATCTTTTTTGAAGGTTGTGCGCTATTAGTGTGCCTTTTGGTATTCCTCCAATTCCAAATAGGAGTAGCAGACTTCAGTCTGCGTTTGAAAAAAGATGAAAATTGCTATTGGCTCTGACCATCAAGGATTCAAGTTAAAAGTGGAGTTGAAAGAGAAACTTCAAAAATTAAATCATGAAGTGGGCGATTTTGGCTGTTTCTCAGAAGAAGCCTGTGATTACCCGGATTATGCAGTGCAGGTTGCTGAAGCTGTTGCTCGTGGAGAGTATAACAAGGGGATTCTTATATGTAAGAGCGGGATAGGAATGAGCATTACCGCTAACAAAGTTCCTGGAATTTTAGCAGCTTTAGTTCGTGATGAAGAAATGGCAAAGTTGGCATCTGAACATAACAATGCCAACATTATCTGCCTGAGCTCTAATCTTGATCAAAAGAGAATGATGAATATAGTTGCTAGTTGGCTTAACACTCCTTTTGGGTGGGAGAGGCATCTCCGCAGGATAAATAAGATTAAGGAGATCGAAAATAAGTATTTAAAGCAGAAATGAAACCCGATGGTCTTAAAGTCCCGCCCATTTATTATTGGAGTAGCAGACTTTAGTCTGCGTGTAAATCGCAACCTAAAGGTTGTGGCTACAGTCTGCGTTTATTGTTTAGGTGGTTAACATGATTGAACGTTGGAGCATGAGTTTTTCTCCGACTCAAAGGGGAGAAAAGAGATACAAGATAAGAGTCTATGGAGAACAGAGGGATCTTAGGGACTTAATAGACAAGATTGGAAATATCTGCAGTCGCCCTTTTGTTCCTCGGGATAAAGAATACAACTGGGCCTTTTATGTTTATAATGTTGACTCCCAGGTAAAAGAAAAAATTATCAAAATACTGGATGAATCTATGAAAGCCCCCAAACCCTCTGTTTCCAAGGTAAAAGATTCAGGAGAAATTCAGAAGAAAGAGGTGAGCGTAGAGCCGAAAAAGGCAAAGGCTGAAAAACCCGTTAAACCCATCGGGGAGCTCAAGTTGAATCCAGCATATACTTTTGAGAATTTCGTCGTTGGTCCCTCTAACAGATTCACCCACGCAGCTACTCAGGCTGTGGCAAAAAGTCCAGGAGAAATATATAATCCTTTATTTATCTACGGTGGGGTGGGATTGGGGAAAACTCATTTACTTCATGCGATTGGACATTATGTCAAAAGTAAAAAATCAGACGCAAAGATACTCTATGTTACTACTGAAACGTTCATGAATGAAGTTATCGAAGCCATTGGCAAAGGAACGATAGAAGAGTTTAGAGAACGTTATCGGCAAGTAGACCTCTTGTTAATTGATGACATTCAATTTTTGGTTGAGGCAGAGTCAACCCAGGAAGAATTCTTCCATACCTTCAATGTGCTTCACGATGCCCACAAACAGATTGTAATTAGTTCAGATAAGCCTCCCAAACAGCTGACCACTTTAGAGGAGAGATTGAAGTCGAGATTCGAATGGGGTTTGATTGCTGATATCAAGTCCCCCAATTTAGAAACAAGAGTTGCTATTCTTAAGAAGAAAGAAGAGCTTGAACAATTAGACCTTAGTGATAACATACTTGTATATGTTGCCGGCAAATTGAAATCTAACGTTCGCGAACTCGAAGGTTTCCTGAAGCGAATTAATGCCTATGGTCAATTAACCAAACAGGAGATAACCATAGATTTAGTTCGGGAATTGATGAATGATCTTCTGCCTGAAAAAGAAAGAGAAGAGTTCTTAGAGGTAAAGCCACCAGAGACAAAAGAGCCTAAATTAGAAGAAGAAAAGAAAGTGGCTCCCCCTCCGTTAGAAGTCGAGGAGGAGAGAAAGTGCTTGACTTGTGGGCAGAATCTTGCCTATGTTGAACAATACGATCGCTGGTATTGCCATAATTGCAAAAAATATGCTCCTAAAGAAATTCCTGAAATGGCAACACCTGAAGTTCCTCCACCAGAGGAAAAGGTGATTGAAGAGGAAGTCGAGGAAATTAAGAGGGAAAGAGTTCCACCACCGACTGAGGAAAAAGAAGTGAAAGCGGCAAAGGAGCCAGAACCTGCTCCGGAAGTCTCACCTCCACCTGTGGAGCGAGCGCCAGTTGATAAATCATTACGGAAAGTAGAAGTAGGCTACTTTTATCCACAAGACCGCAATAAAGAGATTGAAGAACTTAAAACACAATTTGATGAAGTATTAAAAAAACATAAGTTGAAATTCCGGTTGGAGGCAGTTTTTGAGAAAGATTATAAAGCGGAAAAGAAAATAAATTATGGAATGTTTGCTGAACTTTGTAAAACAGGTAATGTGAGAATTGCTGTAGTCTTAGGACCTCCGCCGGGCAGTAGTTTATCAGCAACTGAGTTTTCCAGAATGCTGGGAGCAATTTTGGATGACGCAAATATTTCTCTTCATTTTGTTCCTTATAGTGATGTTAAAAAAAGGTATAAATATCTCAATATGCTTCTCGATATTGCCGTGATAGGGCACAAGGAACTTTTCCCAAAATAGTATTAAAAGATAGTTTGTTTATCGCACTTTCCAGAAACTATCTTTTGGATGTCATGAGTGGCCCTGATGAAACAGGAATGTTAACGCAGAGCAAGCTCTGCTACTCCAAAGTCTTTTGGAGTAGCGAAACTTGTTTCGCGATAATAGAGAGGAAGAAGAAAATGGCCAAGATATTAATAGTAGAGGATGACCCTACTACTGTGCAATTGATTGAGTTTCTTTTAAAGAAGAATAATTTCGAAGTTCTTATTGCTTATAATGGAGTAGAAGCTTTGCAGATAGCCAAAAAAGAGAAATCGGATTTGATATTGATGGATGTTATGATGCCTAAGATGGACGGAATCGAAGCTATTGAGAAATTGAAAAAAGATGAAAATACTCGGGATATCCCAATTATAATCCTTTCAGCTTTAGGACAAGAGATGGATGTAATGAGGGGGCTACAAGCGGGAGCTTCAAGCTACATCGTTAAACCTTTTAGCCCTCAGGAGTTACTTACCGAAATAAATACAAAATTGACAAAAAAGTAGCGCGGGATTTGGTTTTTGGTAATTAAAATCATGTTCCCGATTGAAAATCGGGACGAGCGACAAATGGCATAGCTGTGTTAGGAGTAGCGAGACTTGTTTCGCGATTGGTGGGCGCAGAGATGGAGTAGCGAGACTTGTCTCGCGATTAGTTATCGCAGAGCAAGCTCTGCTACTCCTAACGCACCGCAAGCGGTGATGCTACTCCAACTTCCGCTTTAGCGGAAGGATATGTCGTTCTCGTTTTTTGGCTAAAAATTCCGATACTCTTCACAAACTGTCTTTTAAATGTCGGGAGTGGTGAAGCAAGGCTTCGCCTCATAAAAGTCCGTGGAAGCTTTGCCTAAGGGCGAGGGATGACTGGGAAAAGAGTTGTTGGAAAGTAGGAGGAAAAGATGTCGAAATTAAACATTTTAATTGTAGAAGATGATCCTCAGACGGTAAAACTAATTAAGTTTATTTTAGAGAAAGAAGACTATTCGACAATTTCAGCAAAAGATGGGGAAGAGGGATTACAAATGGCGAGAGAGAAGAAGCCTGATCTGATTGTTCTAGATTTGATGCTTCCGGGAATGGATGGATATCGGGTGTGTGAAATTTTAAAAGCTAATCCAGTTACTAAAGAGATACCGGTTATAGTGCTTACCGCTCTTGATACTGGTGTGGACTTTGAAAAAGCCTTAGAGAAGAAAGCTGACTGGTACATAACTAAGCCCTTCGAACCCCAACACCTACTAAAGCGAGTTAATTATTTAATCGAAAAAAGAAAAAAAGATGAAAATAAATGAACAGACCAAGAAACTGGATAAGATAGCCAGACAGGTAAGAAAAAATATCATTGAAATGCTTGTCCAGGCGGGGTCGGGCCATCCCGGTGGGGCTCTTTCAGCGTGTGACATTATGGTAGCTCTCTATTTTTCTGTGATGAGGCATAACCCTCAAAATCCTCAATGGAGAGAGAGGGACAGGTTCATTCTTTCTAAGGGACATAGCTGTCCTGCGATGTACGCTTGTTTAGCGCGAGCTGGATACTTTCCTTTGCAAGAGCTTAGTACCCTGAGAAAACTTGGTAGCCGGCTCCAGGGTCACCCTTCTAAGACCGACGGTTTACCCGGAATAGAAGTTTCCACTGGTTCACTTGGACAGGGTCTCTCTATCGCCAATGGTATTGCCCTGGGGCTCAGGCTGGATAAAATAGATGCTCGCGTCTACTGCTTGATGGGCGACGGCGAGATAGAAGAAGGACAAATCTGGGAAGCAGCAATGACGACTTCCCATTACCACATAGACAATCTTTGTGGAATTGTCGATAATAATGGATTGCAGATAGATGGAACAATTGATGAGATAATGAGTCCAAATCCCATCTCTGAAAAATGGAAGGCTTTTGGTTGGAATACTATCGAAATTGATGGGAACAAAATGGAAGAGATCCTGGAGGCATTTGCTGAAGCGAAAACAATTAAAAGGAAACCAACAGTTATTATAGCAAAGACCATAAAAGGGAAGGGTGTCTCCTTTATGGAGAATGCTGTTGAATGGCATGGGAAAGCGCCTTCGAAGGAACAGGCGAAAGTTGCCTTGAAGGATTTAGAAGGTTCCTGACCCCATTTTCTACCGATTGAAAAATCGGGGTTTCAGTGTTTATCAATGAGATTAGAAAGAGAGAATACAATCAATGGTTGAGATGAAAGCAACGAGAGATGGATATGGGGAAGGATTGGTAGCTCTGGGAGAGAAGAATCCTCAGGTGGTGGTCTTGTCAGCCGACCTCACCGATTCCACGAGAGCTTCAATGTTCAAGAAGAGATTTCCAGAAAGGTTCTTTACAATGGGAGTTGCTGAAGCTGATATGATTGGTACTGCGGGCGGATTATCCTTAGTGGATAAAATTCCCTTCTGCTGCACTCTGGGAGTTTTTGCCTCTGGTCGCGTCTGGGATCAAGTGAGAGTCACAATCTGTTACAGTAATCTAAATGTAAAGATAGGCGGAAGTCACGGAGGAATTTCGGTTGGCCCTGATGGTGCTACCCATCAGTCTATTGAGGAGATTACTCTTATGCGAGTTTTGCCTAATATGAAGGTCGTTGTTCCCTGCGATGCTATTGAGACAAGAAAGGCTACCATTCAGGCGGGAGAAGTATCGGGACCGGTGTATATAAGATTTGGTAGACCACCCATCCCCATAATTACAACAGAAGATACTCCATTTCTTCTTGGTAAGGCAATAACAATGCGTAAGGGTAAGGATGTAGCAATCTTTGCCTGTGGAATTATGGTGTATGAGGCCTTGGAAGCAGCAAGGGAGCTGGATAAAAAGGGAATTTCGGCAGGGATAATTAATTTACATACAGTGAAGCCTATTGATGAGGAGATAATATTTAAGGCAGCAAAAGAGACAGGAGCTATTGTTACTGCCGAAGAACATCAACTTTCCGGAGGGTTTGGCAGTGCAGTGACTGAGGTGGCGGTGAAGCAGTATCCCGTGCCAGTGGAAATGGTAGGAATTAAAGATCACTTCGGTAAGTCAGGAAGTCCTCAGGAGTTAATGCAAGATTTTGGGTTGACACGATTTGATATTATAAAAGCAGTAGAAAAGGTATTGAAAAGAAAAGGGTAGTGCTCTGGTATTTGGTTCGCTCGCTAATAATTTTTTGCTCTGCGAGCATCGCCAAAAATCTCAGGAGTTTACCGAAATTCCCGTTGGTCAGTTTCGGCTAAACTCTATTCTTCGATTTTTGGCTAAAAATTCTAATGCTCGCTACACCAAATACTCTCGCTTAGGGTAAGAGAAAATAGCTGTCCTGATGAATTGGGACAAAAGAGAGCATCTTCGCGCCATAGACAAGGGGTATAGTTGGATCCATTTACGATAGCCATATTGCTCGTTGCTGTTGCATTGTTTTTCGACTACTGTAATGGTGCTCACGATTCCTCGAATATTGTCGCTACCATGGTTTCTTCTCGGGCAATATCACCCATCTGGGCATTAATCATTACTGCCGTATTTGAGTTTACCGGAGCCTATTTTCTGGGAACAGCTGTGGCCCAGACAATAGGGAAAGGAATTGTCAACCCCGAAGTTATTAAAGTAATCCCTAATGGTATCATAATAATATTTGCTGCTTTAATAGCTGCAATTATCTGGAACCTCTTCACCTGGTATTTTGGAATTCCTACCAGTTCTTCTCATGCCTTGATTGGAGGTCTCCTGGGCGCATTTGTCGTGGGCAGGGGATTTTCGATTGTCAACTGGAATAGGGTTGCGGGTATCTTTTTGGTTCTGGTAGCATCTCCCATAGTCGGTTTAATTCTAGGTTTTCTATTTACTAAGATTGCCTACTCCTTTTCTCAGTGGTCTTCTCCCAGAGCCAATAGTCTATTCAAAAGATTGCAGGTTGGCGCTTCGGTTCTTCTGGCTCTTTCCCATGGAACAAATGATGCTCAGAAGACAATGGGAGTAATTACATTTTCTCTGGTCGTCTTGGGACTTTACCATCCGCCATCAGGAACTTTTCCTATTCCTCGCTGGGTAGTTGTTGCCTGTGCTGGCACTATTGCCTTAGGAATCTTAAGTGGAGGCTGGCGGATTATTAAGACTTTAGGCGTCAAGATTTACAGAATTCGTCCTATTCATGGATTCACTGCTCAGAGCTGTTCAGCGATTATTATCTATGGGGCAGCGCTTTTCGGCTTTCCCGTGTCCACAACCCAAATAGCTACTTCCACAATTATGGGCGCTGGTTCAGCGGAGAGGCCAAAGGCTGTCAGATGGGAAGTGGTCAGGGAAATTTTTATTACTTGGTTTGTTACCATTCCAGTTACCGCCATACTCTCCATATTCTTCTACCTTCTTATTAATAAATTGTTGTAAGGGAGAAAAATTTATGAGACTGTTTCCTAAAAAGAGAGATTTTTTTAAGATGCTTGCCCAACAGGCAGTAAAGAGCGAAGAAGGAATGGTTGCTCTTAGAGATTTCATTGAGGAGGTAACCGAGGAGAAAGGCAACAGTGTCAAAGAGATTGAGAAAGAGGCTGATGAAGCAAGACGCATTCTGATTGAGGAATTGACTAAATCATTTGTCACACCAATAGATAGAGAAGATATCTTTGCCCTTTCTCGGGCAATCGATGATATGGTAGATTATGCCAAAAGTACAGTTAACGAAATGCTACTTTTTAAAGTAGAGACAAATGAGCATCTTAGAAAGATGGCTCAGGCTCTCTGCGAATCTGCTCAACATTTATGTCTGGCAGTACAGGAATTGAAAAGAAAACATAAATCCTGCCTTCAACATCTCATAAGAGCAAAGAAAGTGGAGAACTATGTAGAACACCTCTATCATGAGGCACTGGCAGAATTGTTTCAGAGTAAAGATTTCATATATATTTTAAAATTGCGGGAAATTTACAGGCACCTCTCAAATGCTGCAGACAGGGGAGACGAAGCAGCCGATATCATCGGTGATATCGTGGTAAAGATTACTTAAAAAATGATTGAAGAGAGTTTAAAAACATTACAGGAGATAGTAAAAGCTAACTGTTCCCGAGCCCCGGGTAAGCCCAGAATCGGCTTGATTTTAGGTTCGGGTCTGGGAGGAATTGCTGATGATGTTAGAGAAGCCTGCTCCATTCCCTATAGTCAGATTCCCCATTTTGTCCATCCCACCATAGAAGGTCATGCGGGAGAGATGGTTCTTGGCAAATTGGAAGGCAAAGAGGTCTGTGTAATGAAGGGAAGAGTCCACTTCTATGAAGGCTACACCATGAGAGAAATTACTTATCCCGTAAGGCTAATGGCTGGTCTGGGAATAGAAAATCTAATCATTACCGGCGCAGCAGGAGGAATAAATGAAAATTTTGAGCCAGGAGACCTGGTACTGATTACCGACCATATAAATTTTATGGGAGATAATCCTCTAATAGGAGATAGAACTAAAAGACAGTCAATCACTTTCACTAATATGAAAAATGTCTATGACAGAGATTTAATTAGGATTGTTCTAAGTTGTGCTAAAGCCCTGAAGATTAAACTTCAACAAGGAGTTTACATTGGTGTGACAGGACCTTCTTACGAGACCCCGGCAGAAATAGAGATGACTCGCAGAATGGGAGGAGACTTAGTGGGTATGTCCGTTGTGCCCGAGTCAATTGTAGGTAAACAGCTGGGATTGAAGATTCTGGGCATCTCCTGTGTGACCAATATGGCAACGGGAACCTCGAAAGAACCAATGAACCACCAGTCTGTCTTGAGAGTAGCAGAAAGAGCAAAGGCGAAGCTCTCCAGATTATTAAAAGAAATAGTGAAAAGAATATAACCGGAGATAGCAAGGGAGGAGAAATAGATGCCTGACCGAGAAATCTACAACGAGCGTTTTAGAACTGACAGAGGAAAGACCTTCTTTTTCGACGTGAAAGAAAACGTGAGTGGAAGATTTGTGAAGATTACTGAGTCCATCTCCCTGGGAGGAGAGAGGTACAAGAGAAATTTCATTACTGTATCTGAAGAATCCCTTGGGGAATTTATTACTTTAGCCCAGAAAGTAGTGGAAATAATTAAGTCTCACAGAGAAAACAAATAGTTCGAACAATCTTCATAGTAGCAACAGCGAGGAGGTAAGATAATGGAGAAAGTTAAAATTGGGGTAATAGGAGGTAGTGGTATTTATGACATCGAGGGAATTACCGAAACACGTAAACAGAAAATAAGCACTCCCTTCGGCGACCCTTCTGATACAATTGTCATTGGTAATCTGGAAGGGATTCCTGTTGCCTTTCTACCCCGGCACGGCAGAGGACATTTCATAATGCCTTCAGAGCTCAATTCCAGAGCGAACATCTATGCTCTCAAAAGTTTAGGAGTAGAACAGATAATCTCTATTTCAGCATGCGGTAGTCTCAAAGAGGAACTGAAACCCAGAGACATAGTAATTCCCGACCAGTTATTTGACCGCACTCGTCAAAGACCGTATACTTTCTTTGGTGAGGGCATCGTTGCCCACATCGGTTTTGCCAATCCCTACTGTCCTGAATTGAGTCAGACTCTCTATCAAGCAGCAAAAGACCTGAGGCTTTCAGTCCACCTGAGTGGCACATATGTTTGTATTGAGGGACCCCAATTTTCCACCAAAGCAGAATCTAAAGTCTTCCGCTCTTTAGGATTTTCTATTATTGGAATGACCAATCTCCCGGAAGCAAAACTTGCTCGGGAAGCAGAAATCTGTTATGCTACTTTAGGGTTAGTTACCGACTATGATGTGTGGAAAGAAGGCGAAGAAGTCAGCGTGGAAAGAGTCGTCGGGAATCTTCTCGCCAATATTGAGAATGTAAAGAAGTTAATCAAGGCCGTCATTCCCAGATTAGAACGGGAGAGGAAGTGTGAATGTGCTTCAGCTCTCGCTTATGCCATTCAGACACACAAATGGGCAATAAATAGAAGAACAGCCAAGAAACTCAATCTGTTAATAGGCAAATATCTAAAAAAGTAGCTGCAGAGCGGAGCTCTGCCTCAATGTAGGGGCGACACTCCGTGGTCGCCCAATTCTGCCCTAGAATTGACGGAACCATCATGAATCTGAAATTAAAGAAAGGAGACATCTACTTATTTAAGGGCCCCTGCCTTTTGAGAGTTAATGGAGGCAAGTTCGAAGCAGTAGGAAAAACTCTGGAAAATCCTGAAGAAGTTACAATCCCCAAGGGAAAGTCTATTCCGGTAGAGGCTTTAATAGATGGGGAACTGGTGTTAGACTTCGAGGAAGGCGGAGAAAGAGAGCACCTATCTGAACGCACAATTCCAGATTCCTGGGATGGGTTAACCGAGCAGTTAAGTAAAAAAGGAGCGAGGATAATTCTAATTTTAGGAGAGACAGATACCGGAAAGACTTTCTTTTCCAGTTATTTAGCCAATAGACTCCTTACCCATGGATTGAAAGTAGGTATTCTCGATTGTGATACAGGTCAGAGTGATATTGGTCCACCGGGAACAATCGGACTGGCAGTTTTACACAGGCAGATAGTCTTCCCCAGTGAAGTGGAACCAACTACCCTCTATTTTACCGGCTCCAACTCTCCTGCTTTCCATTTTCTTCCCTCACTGGTTGGGCTCAAAAGATTAGCTGACCGCGGACTAACTCTTGCCGATATACTTATCATCGATACGCCCGGTTGGGTCCAGGGAGAGAAAGCCCGCGCTCTCCATCGCTCAGAAATAGAGATGCTCGGTCCGGATGTAATCATTTTGCTCGAGAGAAGCGATGAGCTGGAACATCTAGTCAAAAATTATCCTCAAGAGAAAATCTTTCGTTTACCTGTTAGTAAAGGTCCTTCACCAAGAAGCCATGAGGAGAGGAAGGCCCTGCGGGAAATGATGTATAAGAAGTATTTTAAACAAGCCAGTTATCTAGAGCTGGACCTCGACGAAATCCAAACAGACCGTGCATATTTCAAAACAGGTAAGGAAATAAAATTAAAAGATATTCATTATCTCTGGGCAGAGAGACTTTCCAGTCGGGAAGGGATTCTCGTGGTAACAGAGGAGCCATTGTCTGAGGAAGAATCCATTATGGTAAGAAGAGAAACAGGTGTTTACAATCTGAAAAATATCATTACTGGCAATGAAAAGAACATCTTGATAGGACTTTTGGATTACATAAGTGAAGTTCTGGGGATAGGAATTATTGATAGAATAGATTATAAAGGAAGAAAAATAAAAATATTCACTCCCGTAAAAGAAAAAGAAAAGATTAGAACAATCCAGTTCGGTTCCCTGAGATTGACACCAGAGGGAACCGAAGCAGGATTTGTTGAACCGGGATATTTTTAAGATGATAAAAGCAATTATTTTTGACATAGATAATACCTTGGTAGACTTTATGAAAGTAAAGCGTGTAGCAGTAGAAGCCGCAGTAGAGGCAATGATTGATGCTGGATTGAAGATGCCCAAAGAGGAAATGGTAGATAAAATTCACAAAGCATACGGAGAAGAGGGGATTGAAGACCAGCACATATTCGATAAAGTTTTACAGCAGGAGTTTGGCCACATCGATTATAGAATCCTCGCCTCAGGCATCATTGGCTATCGCAAAGCAAAAGAAGGGACAATGAACCTCTATCCCCACGTCCACCTCACCCTGACTACTTTAGCAAAGATGGGAATAAAGATGATAATCGTTACCGATGCTCCCAGGCTTCCCGTATGGATGAGGATTTGTGCCTTAGAGTTGCAGCACTACTTCGAGCGTGTGCTCTCCTACGAGGACACTGGAGAGAAGAAACCATCTCCCAAACCCTTCCGGATGGCCCTCGATATCCTCAAGGTCAAACCTGAAGAAACATTAATGGTGGGAGACTGGGCAGAGCGCGATGTAGTGGGAGCAAAGAAAATGGGAATAAAAACAGCCTTTGCTCGCTATGGCGATAGGTTTGGCACCAAGGATTCGGGAGCAGATTACGACCTCAACGATATTCTGGAACTTGTGGACATCGTCCAAAAAGAAAACAAGAAATAATTTCACCAATAATAAGGAGAATTACAAATTATGAAAGCCAAAAGATGCATATTAATCACTATTTTAATATTTTCTCTCTCTTTACAAGTTGTTTTAGCCCTCCCAGCAAAAGATGTAAAACCGATTCCCAACAGGTTATACTATCCAGCAGTCCACGAACTCTTGAAGCAAGCAGAAAAATCTATTCAGGTAGTGATGTTTGAAATGTTCTACTACCCAAAATATCCGGAAAGCCTGGAAAACCAGTTAGTTCAAGATTTAATAGATGCTCACAAAAGAGGAGTAAATATAGAAGTAATCTTAGAACAGGGCGCCTTTGGAAGAATCACCAGAAGGAACAAAAGAGAGGGAGGATTTATGCTCTCCCAAGCTGGTGTTAAGGTATACTTCGAGTCCCGCTCCAAGACCACCCACAATAAACTCATCATAGTAGACGAAAGATACACCATAATCGGCAGCACCAACTGGAACTATTATGCATTAGAGAAAAATAACGAAGCTTCCGTCCTCATAGATTCTATCCCCCTTGCCAAATTTTATCTTGAAGAGTTCAACAGAATCAAATCCGAATGTCCCCCACTCAACAAAAAATAGTTCAAATCGTTGACAAGTAAAAAGTTATACAGGTTATTTAGAATCGGGCCAAGAAAACTACGGGGCTTGCCCCGTGGATGAATTGGCGAAAATCTTTTAAAAAATACTCGACATTTAAAAGCTACAGCAAAAAGGGAAATGAAAATATTAAAGGGTTTCAAATATAAACTTTGCCCGACGGAAGAACAAAAGCAATTACTGTTACAACACGGTGGGAATGCTCGCTTCCTATGGAATTATCTTTTAGCGGATAATATTAAACATCATAAACAAACTGGGAAATTCAAGTTTGCTCACGAAATGACTGTGAATGTCCCAAAAATTAAAAAAGAATATGATTTCTTAAAATTGTCTTTTTCTCAATCTTTACAGATGGTTGCAAGGCAGTTGGACAAAGCCTTAGAAGATTGTTTTAAAAATGGAAAAGGTTTCCCCCAATTTAAAAAGAAACAGAAAGAAAATGACAGTTTTACAGTGCCACAAAAATGGAGATTAGGGAAGGGTTTTGTTTTTATACCGAAAACAGGAGAAGTTAAATGGATAAAACATAGGGCACTTCAAGGAAAACCTAAATCGATTACGATTTCTCAAGATGGAGATCAATGGTATTGTTCTGTTCTTTGTGAAATTGAAATTCCAGATATAGAAAAAAGTACTGATAATATTGTTGGGGTTGATGTTGGTTTAAAGAATTTTGCTACTCTTTCTGATGGCACTATTATTGAAAATCCAAGAAATTTAATGAAATTGGAAGAAAAATTAAAGAAAGAACAAAGGGAATTGAGTAAAAAACAAAAAGATAGCAAAAACAGATATAAGCAACGTAAAAAAGTTCAGAAAATACATCGTAAGATTAGAAATGCAAGATTAGTTTTTCTTCATAAGACAACCTCGAATATGATAGCCAAGTATTCTGGGTTTGTTTCGGAAGACTTAAATATAAAGGGAACGATGAAAAATCATCATCTTGCTAAATCTATTGCGGATGTATCGTGGTATAAGTTCAAACGACAACTTGAATACAAGTCATTGTGGAATGGGGAATACTTCCTTCAAATAGGAAGGTTCGAGCCTACAAGTAAAACTTGTAGTAATTGCGGATATGTTCAAGAAATGCCTTTGAGCAAAAGAAATTTTAATTGCCCAAGTTGTGGTCTTTCAACCCACAGAGATTTAAATGCTTCCATAAATATTTTAAATATAGGATTAGCTACCCTTGGACGGAGGGAAAGTAACGCCTGTGGAGTTGGGACGATAGTTCCGACAACGAAGCAGGAAAAAGAATGTCCCGATATGACATCGGGACAGAAGCCCCGATGCTTGCGTCGGGGAGCGTCACCCTCTCGTGACCCCGTGATTCATAAAATCTAAAGGAAGAGAATTTTGGAAAGGAGTAAAAGGATGGTTTATAAATTTTTAAGAAGATGGAAGGGTCTGTCTGTTGCAGGGCTGGTAGTGTTTCTTCTCTCTTCGGTAGTGGTGGGAGCAGAAAAGAGGAAAGAAGCCCTGGAGACCATCAGTGTTACAAGAGTTAAAGTGGAGCCAATTGAGGATGAAGAAGGAGTAGTAGGAGTTGCTAAGGTGATGCTCAATGAATGTATCGTGGTGCGAGAAATAAAAGTAATGAAAGTTGACGATAAAACAATGTTGAAATTTCCTGAATACATAAGCAAGAAGGGGATTGTCTATCCTCAAATAAAGTTCTTAACAAAAGAAGCGAGAAATACTGTAGTAAAAGCAATTGAGACGGGAGAGCCCTCTGAAAATAAGGTTGAACTGGTCTCTTTCAAAGTTACGGATTGGTTCAGGTTAAGGAGAGCTGGGCAGAGGAAAGTTAATGTGGAAGTTACCTTCAATAATGCAGTCGCTGTCTCCTGTGGAATAATGGAAGGTAAGAGGGGCCCTTGGATTGCCTGGCCAGCGAGGCCACCTGAAAAGGGCAGGCATAGCTGGATAAAACAAATTTATATTTACGATAAGGGAGTTAAAAAGGCTGTAGAGAAATTATTATTGACCAAATACGAAGCAATGTTACAAGAAGAAGGTGAACAGTGGTAGCTGAGAAAATAAATCGCATATAAATAGGGAGTCTGTTTATTAGAATCCTATGAGAAAACTTGTTATTTTAAAATCGATTGGGGTTCTTTTTTTATCTATTGGTCTTTCTCGTGGAGCGTCGCCAGGAGATGTTGTAATTAATGAAATTGCTTGGATGGGCACTACTTGCTCATCTTATGATGAATGGATAGAATTATATAACAACTCCAGCCTTTCTATTGACTTAACTGGTTGGAGTCTAAAAGCAGCCGATGGAACACCCGATATTTCTCTGGTTGTAATTATTCCGGCCAAAGGTTACTTTCTCTTGGAAAGAACAGATGATCAAACAATAAAAGATTTGGAGGCTGACCAAATCTATACAGGTGTTTTAGAAAACACAAGTGAAGACTTCCAACTCAGGGATGCTTCGGGTAATTTAATTGATTCAGTACCTTGTGAAACAAACGGAGATTGGTTCGCAGGAGAAAAGGACGGTGCTTATACAATGGAAAGGATAGATTCCGGTTCTCCTGGGACTACAAAGAATAACTGGCATACTAATGATGGAATTACGAGAAACGGTACTGATGCTGAGGGCAATCCGATTAATGGCACTCCTAAGGCTGAAAACAGCAAAGGGTTTGGGACTCAGCCGGAAGAAGAACCTACCACAAAGACAGTTGAAGTCACTAGTTCTCCCTTTTTCCCTTATAACGATATAAGTAGTAGGCCAACTGAGGGGAAAATAAAATATAATGTACCCGATGGTTCAAGAATTACGTTGAGAATTTTTGACGTTAGAGGGAGGTTGGTTAGGGTGCTGATCGACCAAGAGGTGGATTCTGACGGGGAAGGCTCTGTAACCTGGGATGGCACGGATGATTCTGGAGACACAATCGTGCCAATTGGAATTTATATCTGTCACATTGAGGCACTGAACGAAAACACAGGAAAGGTAACTAAAAAAACAGACACAATAGTGGTAGGAAGAAAACTTAGATAGAGATATGATAAGGAAAACTTTTCTCGTAATTTCTGCTTTTTTGCTTTTCTACTTCTCCAACATTTTACCCAGTTATGGGGCTTTTGAAGAGAAGGGAGCGGGAGCTCGCCCAATGGGGATGGCTGGAGCGTTTACAGGTGTGGCTGATGACATTAATGCTATTTACTGGAATCCCGCTGGATTGGAACTAGTCAAAGAAGTAGAGGCTATGACGATGACCACTCGACTTTTCGGGCTGAAAGATTTGACATATTATCTGTTTGGGGCAGTAGTTCCTACTAAAAAAATAGGAACTTTTGGATTATCTTATTCACAGTTCGGGTGTTCAGAATATAGAGAGAGTCAGACTATTATTTCTTCCGGGCAGAGTTTGGGGAGTGGTATATATTTCGGCTTCAATATGAAAATTATGAGTCTAAAGATCAAAGGAGCCAGCGCAAACTCAGAATATGGTAGGGCTTCGGCTTTTGGTCTGGATGTGGGAGCTCTTGCCGATATTAGTTCTAAGTTCAGGCTGGGAGTTATGGCAATGAATCTAAATAGTCCCCGGCTTGGTAGCTCCCCGGAGAATTTAGCCCAGATGATTAGGGTGGGGGTATCTTTTCAGCCTCTTTCTGGTTACATTACCTCTCTCGATTTGCATCTACCAATGAGTTCGATAATGGTTGAGCCTGAGATAAGAGCTGGTTTTGAGGTCATCCTGAATAGAAATTTTACTTTGCGTGTCGGGATAGGGAACGACCCAGCGAGATTTACTGGAGGTTTTGGCTTTCGCTGGAACATATTCAAATTCGATTATGCATTTTTGAGTCATCCTTTCCTGAACGGTCAGCATTTGTTCTCTTTCTCTCTACATTTGGGCAACCAGACTATGCAAAATTAATTGGCACTCTAAAGAGTGCCCGACCAGTAATGATGGTAAGAATTGTTGCTATTATCTTTGTTTCGTTTATAATTTCGATGACCAATCTGGGTTCACCAGTGATAGGTCAAGTTGCATTTGAAGAGGATGAGGCAGAGACAATATCTCCCGGGGCAGTGGATAAGGAAGAACTTGCTGAGTTGAAAGACCATCCACTCGATTTAAATACTGTCTCTTTCGACCAATTGTTAAAGCTTCCTGTAATTGATTCGCGCTTGGCAAGGGCAGTCATTCTCTATCGCCAACAGAGGGGATTTACAGAAGTGGAAGAACTTAAGAATGTGCCAGGGATGAGTGATGAGATATTTGAGGGAATAGCTCCCTATATTAAGGTTGAACCAATAGGAGTGCCTGTAGCCCTGCAAGGTGATTTCCGATGGAGAATGAAGATGGCAAAGCCGGATAGTGAAGCTTATCTTAATGCTGACCCTAAATTTCAGAATCCCCCATATGTTTATAATCGCACAAGGTTGAAATATGGAAATCACTATGAAGCCGGGTGGGTCCTTCGTCACGGGGGTGCTCAGTCAGACAGTGGTTCGGAACCTGCAATTAGTTTTCATAATCTCTGGAAATACTATTTGACCAAATATTGGCTGGTAATGCGAGATGTTTATTCCTTTGATAAGATAGTCATTGGGAATTATAAGCTTCAGTATAATCAGGGATTAATTTTCTATTATCCTCTGGCAACAGAATTGGTCAGACCAGTAAAGATTAAAGCAAAAGGTATTGCTGAGGATAAAGGGACAGCACCAAATGTTTGTTTCAGAGGAGTGGCAGTAAATAAAAGAATAAAACAATTCGACTTGGGTTTCTTCTATTCGAATAAGAAGCTTGATGCGTCCTTGAATCCAGATGGTACTGTGAAAGAGAGCCTGGTCGCTATTAGAGCAAATATGGGATATATTACCAGTGATAAAGAACTGGAGAGAAACGACAAGTTGACTGAGGAACTGATTGGCGGTAGGATAGCCTTTAATTTCTTAAGAGATTCACAGATTGGTTTTATGGGTTACCAGAGTAAATATAGCCCCAGTATTAATCCATCGGAAGAGAAAGGATACTATCTATTTCGAGGAGAGAGGAACAGGGTTTTCGGGTTCGATTTTAATACCTGGTATAAAAAATTGAATCTTTACGCTGAATATGCCAAGTGCATAAGTTATGGTGAAGCATGGTTGGTTCAGCCTATGCTCAAATTAAGCAACTTTACTTTATGGGCGATTATCTATAAATATGACCCAGATTACTATAACGAACATAGTAGTGCCACCACTATAGTTGGGCGTAAAGATGAAGACTGGAATGAAAATGGAGTATTCCTTGGTGGAAAGTATGAGGATAGAGAGAGAGAAGTGCAAATTTATTTTAGGCCTGTTGGCCATCCTTGGAGAGAAGATAATTTAATGCCCACAAAGGATAAGGAGTTCTGGTTCAATATTAAACAAAGAGTATCAAGGAAGCTGGAACTATATTTCCGACAGTGGAACCACTGGTATGATAAAAAGATAGAAAATAGAGATTTATACCAGAGCTGGAAGAAAACGAGAGTGCAGGTTACCTGGAATCCGGATGGCAAGGTGAGGTTTAAGGTAAGGTGGGATGGGAGAAAGAATAGTATTTATGAGCTTAAGCAAGTGGATAGAGGACACTTAATTTTTGGCGACCTCAAATACAATGCAACTCGTAAGTTAAAACTTGAAGGGAGGCTCATCTTCTTCGAAGCTGAGCCAGGAGTTGCTATGAGCGAAATTGAATTCTTATGGCCTATGGGTTTGACTCCCTTCCATTGGTGGACTTATGGTAAAGGTGTAAGGTACTACTTAATGGTAACACAAGAAATTACAAAAAATACCAGGCTATGGATTAAATATGAAAATACACGCTATTACAATGATTATGGCATAAGCAGTCCGGAAAATAAAGAAGAGTTAGATAAGATAATCGGAAGCAGAAGACACGTGTTCAGGTTACAGTGGGATGTGAAGTGGTGAGACCATCAGAAACTTCGAAAATAGGTGGGGTACAAAGGAAAGATGAAAAAAGAGAGAATTGTTTTTGTGTTGGTTAGTATTTTTTGTTTTTTGGTTTCGAGAGTTGACGCGCTTACTTATCTGGGAGTTTCTCACTTAGGAGATCCCATTTCTGGAATTGGGGCTCGATCTATGGGAATGGGAGGGACATCAATTGCCAGTGCAACCGATTCTTCTTCTATCTTTGTAAATCCCTCCTGTCTCGGGGTTTTGGAGAAGAAGGAATTTTCATTAGCCCTGGGAATAGCGCCGGTTGTAGAAAAAGTGGTTACAGAAGATGAATTGACTTATTTTAATTCTCATTACTATTTTCAACTCAACAGTGCTGTAGTTGCTTTCCCGGTTAAAAGAAAGTTAATGCTGGCTTTAGGGCTTGCTCCCTTATACGACAACAATTACCAGCATGAGAAGTCCATCTTTGATGCAGGCTCGCCGGGCGAGAAAATTGGCTCTGCCAGTATCAATGGAAAAGGAACCCTCTATGCCTATAGTTTAGGAGGAGCATGGAAGCCCACGCCATATTTATATATAGGTGGAACGATTAACTTCTTGGAAGGAGAGAGTAGTCTTAAGAGCAGTTCGACTATTTACGCTTCTCCTCCAACTGCCGTAACCGAGCTCAAATCAAAGATTTCTGGTTTTAACTTCACGCTCGGAGGAATGCTTTATTTCACTGATGAGTTTAGAGCTGGATTTATTGTTAACACAAAGGGAAAAGTCAATGATAAATGGGAAGCAGATTATCCTACGTCCAAAGAAGAAGGCAAAACAGAGCTGAAATTTCCTCTGTCTTACGGCCTTGGTGTAGCCTATACTTTCATTGATGAAATCTCTACCACAATAGCGGCTGAGATTATCTTTAGCGAATGGTCGAGATTTAAATCGGGAACCAATTACCGGGATACCTTTGAATTTCGTATTGGTGCAGAGCACTACCTGAGAGATGCTCTTTGTTTAAGATATGGTTTCTATTTTCAACCCTTTTATGGCAGTAAAGAGTTTCAGATGGTCTCCTTTACTGGAGGCCTGGGATACAGATTTAACGATATATTATCTTTCGATTTTGCCGGGGAGTTCGGCAAAAGGAATTATTATGGAGATGCTGCCTTCTTTGAGGAGCGTCAGAGAATAGATGAGACGGTAATGAGGATACTGGTAGCCATAAGAGTTCAACATTAAAAAGCTATGTGCTTTAACACATAGAGGAATCAGATTATGATCTAAACTTCTAGTTTAGCATAAACAAGGGGCCTATGGATTCAAAAAAGAGTACTTGACTTTTTATTGGTTGGTGTGCTAAATTAAATTAGTTAATTTTGTTTTAAAAAGGGGGGCGTATTATGAAATTTGTAACTTTTGAAGAAAGAGGAAGGTTAAGAGTTGGTGTGGTCGTGGATAATAATGTGATAGACCTGAATGGAGCATGTATTAGCTATTTATCCAAGGTTAAAAAGGTTACCAATCCCGAGGAAACCGCCTGCCGGACTGTACCCGTTTCCATGGTGGAATTTATTGCAGCTGGAGAGCCCGCGCTTAAAGCAGCCAAAGAGATAGTTGGTTATGTTGAAGGTGAAAAATTCAATGTGCCGGGTGCTGTTTTTCCCCTGGAAAAAGTGAAATTGAAAGCTCCCATACCGAGACCGCCTAAGATAGTCTGTATTGGCATAAATTATGAAGACTATCGCAAGCAGTTGGGTTATCCCAAGCCTGAGGTTCCTATCTTTTTTATCAGAGCCCAATCCACGGTGACAGGTCCTGATGAGCCTATTGTCATACCGAAAGGCGGGAAATGGCCCGGGACAACTTCTAAATGTCTTTTCCAGGAGTGGGAGTTCACTGTAGTGATTGGGAAGAAGGGCAAGCATATTCCCAAAGAGAAAGCGTATGATTATATTTTTGGATATACAATGATTGTAGATGTCACAGCTCACGATATAGAGATGATTCAGCCAGGCCATGTAATGTACCAGCAGAGGTGCAAGGCGTTTGACACTTTTTGCCCTATGGGTCCCTGGATTGTGACTAAGGATGAAGTTCCTGACCCACATAATGTGAAAATGATTAGAAAGAGAAATGGCAAAGTCGAGTGCGAATCGAACACGAAGAATTTAATTTTTAAGATACCGGAAATTCTCGAATTCTTAAGCGATATTATGACTTTGGAGCCGGGAGACATATTTTCCACGGCCAGTCCTCCAGCAGGTCCTGAAGAAGGGCTTCAGCCGGGCGATGTGATTGAGTCTATTGCTGAGGGAATAGTTAATTTGAGAAACCCTATTATCATGGAAAAATAATTACACAAAAGAAGCCTGCTTAATAGTAAATCTCACCACATTTCTCCTATCTCAGAGATTCGTATCAACTGAATCGGCCTCACACAAGGACAATGAATGAGGAGATTTGGTTTAACGCCACTCATCTTGACTGTTATCAGCTATATTTTAGGAATTCTCCTGGGCAATTTCTTCGCGGGAGCTAAATATTTCTGGTTTCTAATAATTTTTTTATCTTTCTTCGGACTGGCTTCAATTTTCTATTTTATTCTTCAGCGAAAACCAGGAACTATTGTTTTAATCTTTTCCGTTTTAGCCTTCCTCGCTTTGGGTATTGCTCGACATTTGGGAACCCGCCTTCTACCTCCTGATGAGATAAGCCGCTGTATTTCTTTTCAAACTCCGAAGAGAAGTCGTCTTACTGGTGTTGTAGTTTCAATTCCTAATAAGGCATCAGAAAAAATCAATTTTGTTTTAGCTTGCGAAAGATTAACCACTGATAAGAGAGAAATAGAAGTAACAGGAAAAACGCAGGTCTTTCTCTATACTTCTGAGCCTATCCAGATAAATTATGGAGATAGACTGAACATTTATGGTAGACTTTCCTCTCCTTTTGCGTTAACTAACCCGGGAGTATTCGACTATCGAAAATATCTAAGCTATCGGAATATCCATTCGCTTTTTTCCGTCTACAGGAGTGAAGATATTGAAATATCAGGGCGGGGAAAGATAGGCATCTTCCGTTCGGTTATTTTAAGAATTCGAAGAAGAATAGAATTCGTTATCAAGAACACCCTGCCTCAATTGGAATCTTCAATTCTTGCGGGGGTGATGCTGGGAGAGAGAACTGCTTTACCCAGACAGATTCAAGGGATATTTACTGATGCCGGAGTAATCCACACATTGGCTGTGAGCGGGTTGCACGTTGGGTTAGTCCTTTTCATATTCTATGCCTTCTTTCGGGTAATGGGAATTCCCAAAAAGACAACCTATTTTTTGACAATATTGGTGGTCATTCTATATGCTCAGGTGGCTGGTGGTCGGCCCTCTGCTATAAGGGCATCGATTATGGCTACCTGCGGGCTGGTGGCAATTCTTTTGGAACGGGATAAACATCTATATAATAGTTTAGCTCTGGCTGCTTTGATTATTCTACTGTTGAATCCTTTTACTCTATTTGATGTTGGGTTTCAACTCTCATTTATGGCAACCTTAGGAATCCTCTATCTTACTCCCCATTTCCTGGGTTATTTTCGTTTCAGTAAACCTCGTAAGTTCATTACTTACATTTTAACTTCGCTGGGAGTCTCTGCTGGAGCATTGGTTGGTGTCTATCCCATAGTTGCCTTCTACTTTAATAAAATTTCCTTAATTGCTCTAATCTCCAACATTCTGGTTGTTCCTCAGGTTGCTATAATTATAGCCCTGGGATTTGCCGCGTCAATATTTGGTCTTTTCTCACTGGGGCTTGCTCAGGTCATTAACACAATTAACAGGCTATTCATAATTATTCTACTCAGATGTGTTGGATTTTTTGCTTCATTACCATTCTCGTTTAAATACGTAGTGAGTCCTTCTCTTATATTTTTGTTAGCTTACTACCTTTTCTTTGTCTTTTTGCCGAAAATAGAATCTTCCCGCTTTGCTCGCAGGCTTCTCTTGTTTTTTCCCCTTATTTTTCTGTTCTCAATAACTGGAAAGAAACTATTACCTTCTCATAATCTATCGATTACTTTTCTCGATGTAGGACAGGGAGATGCCATCCACCTTAGACTGCCTGACAGGAGAGACATATTAATAGACGGTGGTGGCGTAATAGGAAAATTCGATATAGGAGAAAAAGTAGTAATTCCTTGCTTATTGAAAAATGGCGTCTCCAGGATAGACGCTATCTTTTTGACTCACCCCCATTATAACCATATAAGAGGTTTAATTCCTATTTTGAAAAAATTTAAAGTAAAAAAAGTGTACTATAATGGACAAAATTACAATGATGACCTTGTTGATGAGTTCTTTCAGATTATCAAAGAGAAGAGAATTCCCCTGAAATATATAGCTTATGACGAAAAAGTTGAATATAAAGATGTAAAACTTCATATTCTGAATCCCAGAATTATGAGAGAGAATATTGATAGTAATTCTTTGGTTATGAAGTTGAGCTACAGAGATTTTGGAATTTTATTCACAGGAGATATTGATTATGAGGTCCAGGAGGAGTTAACCAGAGAAGAGATTGAAAGCGATATTCTGCAGATACCTAATCATGGTAGAGGGATGGTATCTCCAAAATTCTTATATAAAGTGGCTCCTAAATATGGTATAATACCAACCAAATTTCAAGTTAGAAAATTGGAAGAAAGGTATAGTAAGATAAAATTTTTCTCTACTTCTAAGAATGGCGCTATCGTTATAAGAACTGATGGGAAGTCTTTCCAGATAGAACCAATGAGAGAGGGGGAATATTGAAAGAATTATTAGTAATAAAGATTGGCGGGAAACTTTTGAAACAGGCAGTGTTGGATAGTCACCTGGAAAATGTTATCTCGCTGGCAAAGGGAGGGAAACATCCAGTCATTGTTCATGGTGGTGGGCTGGAAATTACTGAAAAGCTGGGTGGTTTGGGTAAGAAGACGAGATTTGTCAAAGGACAAAGGTACACAGATGGTGAAAGTCTGGAAATTGTGGAAATGGTTCTGGCAGGTATAAATCGCAGGATAGTGAGGAGGATTAATCTTTTGGGAGGGAGGGCTGTGGGCATTTCAGGGAAGGATGCTTTTTTAGTAGAAGCGAAGAAGCTGGAAGGAAAACATGATCTGGGATATGTGGCTGAAGTGGAGAGGGTAAATCCTGAAATTCTACACATCCTTTTGGATAATGGTTTCATCCCGGTTATCTCTCCTATGGCTATGGATAAGAAAGGAGTCACTTATAACATCAATGCCGATATCTTTGCCTCCCAATTTTCAGCAAATATTGGAGCAGAAAGATTAGTCTTCTTAACTGATGTGCCCGGCATTCTGGAAAATCCTCAAGATGAGAAGTCTGTAATCGAACAGATAAAAATAAAAGAGGTTGAGGAGCTGGTGAGAAAGGGAACGATTACTGCGGGGATGATTCCTAAGATAAATTCCTGCGTCCAAGCCCTCCAGAAAGGTGTAAAAGAGATAGATGTCCTTGATGGTCGAAAAAAAGATGCTCTTTCACCTCTCATTGATAAACAGATGAAATTGGAAGGAACGAAAATAATAGAGTAGGGGCGGCACTCCGTGGCCGCCCGAAAGGAAGCAAAGCTTACGCTTTGCTGCTACAAGTGGTGGTATGTGATGGATTATTCGGTTGTGATTCCTGTTTATAACGAAAGGGATAATATCGAGATTTTA
>DATKVN010000053.1 GCA_035530055.1 bacterium
GTATATCAACACTCCTAACACTCCACAAAGAATGATCAACCATATGGGATGTATCCTTAAATAAAGCACAGCAAGAAATACCAAGGTGGCAGTGATGCCGGCTTTCCAGTCAATAATCATTCCCCCCTTGGCTAAACTGAACAGAGTTGCAGCAATAAGACCAATTACTGCAGGCCGGATTCCTCTGAAAGCTCCCTCCACCAGGGGATGGGTTCTATAAGTATAAAAGAATGTAGCCACAAGCAGAATAATCAAGAATGCGGGTAAGACTACACCAATGGTAGCAAATAATCCTCCCCAAAAGCCAGCAAGTTTATACCCGATGAATGTAGCCGAGTTTACGGCAATTGGCCCGGGTGTCATCTCAGCAACAGCTATAATATCGATGAACTCCTCTGACGTCAGCCAGTTCCGCATCTCGATAACTTCTTTTTGCACCAGAGGAATTGCGACATAACCGCCGCCAAACATGAAAAGTCCGATCTTTAGAAAAGTCAAGAAAAGTTTAACGTATAACATCAGATTCCCTTTTTTCAGCTTCCAGAACTCCCTTTAGAGCTGCTAAAGCCACCTCAATCTGTCCATCCGAGGGCTGCCTTGTAGTCAGCCTCTGGAGCCATAGATTAGGAGCAATCAGAAACTTAACCAGTGTACGAGTTCTAAATCGGGCAACCAATTTTATTATTTCATAAGCAATACCCGCAATGAAAGGTAACAGTGCCAATCTCATCAGGAACTTTTCAAGAATTGTAGTGGGTTTGAAAAGTGAAAATACAAAAACTGCCAGCACCATCACTACTAATAAGAAACTCGTACCACAGCGAGGATGGAGAATAGCATGCTTTCGGACATTTTCTATTTTTAACTCATTGCCAGCCTCATAAGCATAAGCTGCTTTGTGTTCAGCACCATGATATTGAAATAGTTTCTGGATATCCTTAAGAAAAGATATCACCAAAATATATAAAAGAAAAATGGATATTCTAATTGCTCCATCAACTAAGTTGAAAAGAAAAGGACTTTCAAACGTCAACACCTCGCGTCGCAGGTATTCTGTAATCCCCAGCGGTAAAACGAAGAAAAGAAAAAACCCGACTACTAAGGAGAAAATCATCGTGCCCGCTAACATCCAGGGGTTAGCCTTCAATTTTTCCGCGCGCTGGTTACTATCCTTCTCCACACTTTCCCTGGAGAAAATATCTGCAGAATATGTCAGACTTTTTATGCCAATTACCAATGTGTCCAAGAGGACAAATACTCCTCTCACGAGAGGGACTTTCGAGAAAAATAACTTCTCAGTCCATTTGCTTTTTGTTTCCTTCTTTACTATAATCTCTCCATCTTTCAAACGTAAGGCAATAGCATAGTAGTGAGGGGAACTCATCATTACCCCTTCAATTACTGCCTGACCACCGATATTCATATATAACTCTCGTTTCCTCTCAAAAACCCCAATAAAAAGATACCCCGTTTCCCGGGGCCCTTACCAACCGGGCAAGAATATCCTTCCAAACTCCCGCCCGGCTTCATTATATTTTAGCTATGCAGGCTTTTTCTTGCTTTTCTTTTTACTGGGTGTCTTCTTAATTTTTGTTTTTTTCCGCACGGTCTTTCCAGCCGTTTTAGTATATCGCTGTTTAAACTTTTCCACCCTCCCTGCTGTATCGACCAATTTTTGTTTACCTGTAAAAAATGGATGGCAAGCAGAACAGATCTCCACACGAATATCCTTCACTGTTGAGCGAGTATGGATCACATTTCCGCAGGCACAAGTAATTGTGGTTTCAAAATATTTAGGATGTATTTTCTCTTTCATCTCCGTTTTCTCCTCTCTAAGATCTGTTCCTTAAACCCCTTCCTTTCGGGAGGACTCCAAAAAATTCTGATACTTTAAAATCAGTTCCACCTTTAACTATAATAAACTAAGTTATTTCTGTCAAACTACTTTTTCTTCTTATGACGCATCTTTCTCAGGAACTTTTTCCGCTTGTGAGTACGAATCTTCTGCAATTTGCGTCTTCTCCCTTTAGGCATTTTCTTATCTCCTTTCAATCAGCTTATGCTTGTATTATTCTTCTAAACTTCCTTCTTCCCACTTGTACTATATATTCCCTGTCCATTAACAAATCCATATCAGAATCTTTTATTCTTTTCTGATTTATCTTTACGCTCCCCTGGGTGATTTGCCTCTT
>DATKVN010000054.1 GCA_035530055.1 bacterium
TATTGGAGAGGCAGATTCATACTTTTTTAAACGAGGCTATGGGGATATTCCATATGGGACAAAGAGAAATGTGCTGGTTAAGAATCAGTAAGGATGCGAAGAAGAAGGGCTTTAAGATTCGCCATTTTGGGGTAATTGTTCACGCACGCCTTCACGATACTTTCGGGGCAATAGTGGATAAGGCTCAGGTTACCATTTATACTCGACAGGAAGATGTGGAAAAATATCATGCCGAGGCAAAAAAAGTTTATGAGGAACGCGATGAGCGTATGGCAGGAATGACCGATGAGAGCGTGGACACGTTCTATTCCTGTACTTTATGCCAATCGTTCGCTCCTGATCATGTTTGCATAGTTAAACCGGAGAGGTTAGGATTATGTGGCGCTTATAGTTACATTGATGCTAAGGCTTCTTTTGAGCTGAATCCCACGGGACCGAATCAGCCGGTGAAAAAAGGAGAATGTCTTGACCCGGTAAGGGGTGAGTGGAAAGGTGTAAATGAATTCATCTATCAAAAGTCAAACAAAACTTTAGAACGTTTCCATGGTTATTCCATAATAAGTTGCCCGGAGACTTCATGCGGCTGCTTTGAATGTATCATAGCTATACTTCCTGAGACGAATGGTTTTATGATTGTAAATAGGGAATTTGCTGGTATGACTCCCACAGGGATGACTTTCAGCACCCTGGCTGGCTCTGTAGGTGGAGGAGCGCAGACACCAGGCTTTATGGGAATCGGAAGGCTGTATATCGTGAGCAGGAAGTTTATCTCTGCCGATGGGGGGATAAAGCGCTTAGTGTGGATGACCAAAGAGCTCAAAGAAGCACTGGGAGATAAATTTAAGAAGAGGTGCGAAGAGGAGGGAATTCCTGACCTGGTAGATAAAATTGCTGATGAGACAGTGGCCACCACAACAGAGGAACTTCTCTCATATTTGAAGAAGGTGAAGCACCCGGCTTTAGAGATGGAACCATTGATATAATTGAAAAAGGAGGGTCGCTGTTCCGACGAATAAGGAGGAACGTGTTAGCGACGCCTGCGAGTCGGTGAGCAGGCAGGTCACCGACTGAAGCGAAGCGAAAGGGTCGTCGTCGCGACGAGTAAGGAGCGACAAGTCTGGCGACGGGTTCGAGATGGTGAGAACCCCGGCCGGATTGAGCGAAGCGAAAGGAGGTGAGTAAGTTATGGCTAAAGCGAACAAAGTCAATCATTTGATTGTGGAGACTCCTGATGAAGTGGGCATGATGGCAAAGGTCTGCTCGGCAGTTTCGGATGCGGGAGTAAATATTAAAGCTCTCTGTGCCTATGTTGAAGACGAGAAAGGGTATTTTATGTTTTTGACGGATGACAATTCAAAAGCAGAACAGGCGCTTAAATCTGCTGGTTTTGGAGTGAGTCAAGAAGAGGCTGTAGCTGTTGAACTGGATAACGAGATAGGGGCGGCGAAAAGAATGGCCAAGAAATTGGCAGATGCCGGAGTTAATCTAAAGAAATGTTATGGTTCCACTGGTAATGGCACCATGGCACTCCTCGTGTTCAATTCAAGCGACAACGAGAAAGCAATAAGGGCCCTTGGTATTGTGGGAGTTGGGGAATAATCCGATTTCCCAAGATACAAATAGTCGAATAAATTGAGATGAATTCATTTTGGTGAAGTTTAGATGGAAACATTTCGTAAGGGGTTATTTTTATATCAGAACCAGCAAAAATGCCAGGAGTCTGTCAAAAATTCTTATCTTTAGTGCTCATGGATTAGAAGCTATAATTACATCCCTCGATTGGAGGAGAGTATGGCTTTAACGGGTTTGGAGATTTATAAACATTTGCCGAAGACGAACTGTAAGAAGTGTGGTTTTCCCACCTGTTTAGCATTTGCTATGGCTCTGGCGGGAAAGAAGACTTCGCTGGATAAGTGTCCTGATATTACAGAAGAGGCGAAGCTTGCCCTGGAATCTGCTTCTCAACCTCCTATGTCAACAGTTACTATGGGGGTGGGAGAGAATCAAGTAGAGATTGGTGGTGAGACAGTTCTCTTCCGACACGAGAAGACTTTCTACCACCCTTGCGCTATTGGCATTACTTTGAGTGACTCGCTGGAAAAGGAAAAGATTCTTGAGCGAATTGAAAAGGTCGATAAGTTAAAATTTGAAAGGGTAGGTATGTTTCTGCAAGTGAATCTCATTGCTATTTCTAACGATAGCAATAATCAAGACAAGTTTTCCGATGCGGTAAAAGCCGCGACGGAAAAATCTAATTTACCATTAATTTTAATCTCCAATAATCCGCAAGCTTTAGAGGATGGTTTGAAAATATGTGCTGAAAGAAAGCCATTAATTTATTCGGCTAAGGAAGATAATCGAGAAGCTATGGTAGATTTAGCTAAAAAATATTCCTGCCCCTTGGTAATTTATGGGAAAAATTTAGAGGAGTTAGATTCCCTTTCCCAGAAGGTAGTTGCCTCGGGAGTGAAGGATGTTGTCCTTGACCCTGGAACAAGAAATCTGGGCGGCTCTGTTCAGGATTTTACCCAGCTCAGGAGGTTAGCCTTAAAGAGAGGCTACCGCCCATTCGGTTATCCGGTAATTGCCTTTGTTAATGGTAGTGACCCTTACCAGGAAGTTTCTATGGCCGCTACTTATATTGCCAAGTATGCTAACATTGTGGTGCTTGATAGAATTGAGCCGGAAGAGATTCTACCTTTGATTACTCTGAGGCAGAATATCTACACCGATCCTCAGAAGCCGATAATGGTTGAGCCCAAACTTTATGAAATTGGCAAACCAAATGAGAATTCTCCGCTACTGGTAACTACAAACTTTTCTCTTACATTCTTTACGGTTCAGCCGGAGATTGAAGCAAGTAAAGTTCCCTCCTATCTATTAATCGTTGAAGCTGAAGGTCTCTCTGTGCTTACCGCCTGGGCTGCTGAGAAGTTTACCCCCGAGGGGATTTTTGAGGCAATGAAGAAGGCAGAAGTGGAGAAGAAACTATCTCATAAAAAAATAATCATTCCTGGCTATGTAGCTGTAATGAAGGCAAAATTAGAAGATGAGAGTGGCTGGGAAGTTCTCGTAGGTCCCAAAGAGGGTTCGGGAATTCCCAAGTATCTGAAAGGGACCTGGCAATAGGAAACGAATGGCATTATGGAGAAATGTAAAATAATCTTTTATCCCTGGAAGAAGGAAGTAACTGTCCCTAGTGGTACTGACCTGTTGACCGCAGCAATAAGAGCTGGTGTCAATATTTATAACAGTTGTGGAGGTGAAGGGGTCTGTGGTCGATGCAAGGTTATTCTCAGAAAGGGAGAGGTCATTACCGAACCAACGGGACGTTTGAGTGCTGAGGAGAGGAAGAAGGGCTATGTTCTTGCTTGCCGGACTACCTGCAAGGGAAGAATGGAAATTGAAGTACCTCCCGAATCTCGCCTGGAAGGTTTGGAGATTCTTACTGAGGAGGCAAAGGCAAAGAGGTTAGTTGGACTCTATACACCAGCAGAAGAAGTGGAGAAAGGGCCTGAAGTAGCTCTGGAGAGAGTGTTTACTCATGGGCCCCTTTCAACCAAGCTATATTTAGAACCTTCTCCTCCTACTTTGGAAGATAATGTTGGCGATCTGGAACGGGTCTATCGGGAAATCAGAAAGGGACGGGAAATTCCCATTATGCAGATGGGCTTAGCCAATATTAAAAAATTGAGCAAACTTCTCAGAGAAAGTGACTGGAAAGTGACTGCTACCCTTGGTAATCGAAACGAGACTACGGAAGTGGTTCTAATTGAGCCCGGGGATACGACTAATAAAAATTATGGCGTGGCAGTAGATGTCGGGACAACAACAATAGTGGCTTATCTGGTCAACTTGAGAGAGCGTCAGGTTCTGGGTGCAAAAGCTTGCTATAATCCGCAAGTCGATTTTGGTGAGGACGTTATCTCCCGGATAATTTTCGCTCAGGAAAAGGATAGGTTAGAAAAGTTGCACCATGTGGTAATAGATGCAATTAACAATCTCATTTTAGGAATGGCTCTGGAACACAATTTGACCCTTAACGATATTAATGGCGTTGCCTGCGCCGGGAACACAACTATGATTCACCTTTTGTTGCGAGTTCCTCCCGAATACTTACGAAAGGAACCATATGTCCCCACTGCTGGTTTCATTCCTGTTATAAGAGCTGCTGAGGCAGGAATTAAGATTAATCCTCGGGGGCTCCTCTGTTGCATCCCTGGAGTGAGTAGTTATGTTGGTGGGGATATAACAGCTGGCGTTTTAGCTTCGGGCTTGGATGATTTACCAACTCTGGGACTATTTATAGATCTGGGGACAAATGGTGAGGTAGTCCTGGGAAATAAAGACTGGTTAATCTGCTGTTCCACTTCTGCTGGTCCCTGTTTTGAAGGTGGAGGGATAAAATGGGGAATTCGCGCGATGAAAGGGGCTATTCAGAAAGCAGAAATAAATTCTTCCAGGGATAGAGTCAAGCTCTATACTATCGGAAAACAGAAGCCCAAGGGTATCTGTGGTGCTGGACTGGTCGACTGTGTGGCTGAGCTTTTGAAAAGTGGCAGGCTCAATAGGGCAGGGAAGCTGATTCCCGAATCGTCGAAGCGAATAAGGAAAGGAGAAGATGGTTGGGAATTTATTCTGGCAGAGTCGAGAAAGTCTGCTGTAGACCAGGACATTGTTATAACCGAGACTGATATAAAGAACCTGATACATTCAAAAGGAGCAATCTATTCCGGAGCTGAAGTTCTATTGAAACGGGTGGGCTTGAGTTTTCAGAATTTAGAACAAGTGTTCATTGCCGGCGGATTGGGAACAGCTTTAGATGTGGAGAAAGCAATTATGATTGGGCTTCTGCCCGACCTTCCTCCGAAAAAATTCACCTTCATTGGCAATAGCGCCATTGCTGGAACCAGGATATGTCTTCTCTCTCAGGAGGCAATGAGAAAAGCAGAAAAGATTGCGGGGAAGATGACCTATGTCGATTTGAGTACAGAGCCAGAATTTATGAATAATTATACTGCTTCACTTTTTTTGCCGCATACAGATATAAGCCTCTTCCCCAGCGTGAAGAAATTGATAGGTTGATTTAGGTGGCTAGTGATGGCTTTTACTATTGCAGTGGCAGGTAAGGGCGGAAGTGGCAAGACGACTTTAGCCACTCTGACTATTCTCCAGCTCATCAGACAGAATAAGGGACCTATTCTGGCAGTTGATGCTGACCCCAATTCCAATCTGAACGTAGGTCTGGGTATGAAATTTGAAGAGACCATAGCTGACCTACGAGAAGAGGTTCTGACTAAAGAAATTCCTTCAGGGATGTCCAAAACCGAATTTTTCGATTATCGCCTACACGAATGTCTGGTGGAAGGTGATAAGGTTGACCTCTTGGTGATGGGTCGGCCGGAAGGTCCTGGCTGTTACTGTGCAGTGAATAATCTTCTCAGGCAATATCTCTCCAGAATTTCTAAGCAGTACAAATATGTAGTTATGGATAACGAGGCGGGAATGGAACATTTGAGCAGGAGAACGACCGATGGTGTGGATGTACTACTTGTCACTAGCGATCCCACTTTGGTAAGTATCAGGTCTGCAGCGAGAATTCAGGAAATCGCTCTGCAGATAAAGCTAAAAATAAAAGATATATATTTAATTATTAATCGAGTAGCGAAAGCTAAAGATATTTCCTCTCTCATTTCAGGAGGCATCCCCGATAGGTTGTCGCTTTTGGAAAATATACCCGAGGACCCTTTGATCCTTGAGGCCTCTAAAAAAGAGGAAGACCTTCTCTCTATTCCAGCGGAATCTCCTTCTTTCCAAGCAGTTGGTAGATTAATGAAAAAACTGAAGTTATAGGAATAATATCCCTCTCTCCAGTAAAGAATGGAAGACATATTAAATAAAATCCAGGAGCATAAAATTGGAAAAAGCTACTGAAAAGTGGGCAAGTAAAGTTAACCAGCTAATTATTGGAGCGACGCAGAAAGAAGGTGGAACGAGGAGTTCTGTTATTAAGGTTGGAGGAGCTACTACTCTACCATTCCTCCACTTTGAAGGAGTTATCCCCAATCCCCCGGCAATTGCTATGGAAGTCTGGGATATGGAGCCTCCTGATTGGCCGGCTGTACTAAAGGAGCCATTTGGAGACGTGCTTGGTGATCCAGTGGAATGGGCTAAGAAATGCGTAAACGAGTATGGCGCCGATTTTCTATGCCTGCGTCTCGCTTCCACAAACCCGGATATCAAAAATAGCTCTCCGGAAGATGCTTCGGCCACGGTCAAGAAAATTCTGGAAGCGGTGTCCGTGCCTTTAATGATTATAGGATGTAACCAGGCAGAAAAGGACACTGAAGTTATTCCTGCAGTCAGTGAAGCTGCCCGGGGGGAGAACTGCCTGGTAGGCATAGCAGTGGAAGCAAACTACAAGACAATAACTGCAGCCTGTCAAAGTGATGGACATTCGATAATTGCCGAATCTCCCATCGATATCAATTTAGCCAAGCAATTGAATATTCTTATATCAGATATGGGTTTTTCTCCGGAGAAGATAATTATGCACCCTGCCACAGGAGCTCTGGGCTATGGTCTGGAATATACTTATTCCATAATGGAGCGCAGTCGCCTGGCAGCTCTGCAAGGAGATAAGATGATGTCCATGCCCATGGTAAATTTCGTGGGACAGGAAGTGTGGAGAGCCAAAGAAGCTAAAGCCTCTGAAGAAGAAGTTCCCGAGTGGGGACCAATAGCTTCCAGAGGGCCACTGTGGGAAGTTACTACTGCTGTTAGTTATCTTCAGGCAGGAGCAGATATCCTGGTAATGTGCCACCCCAAAGCAATAGATAGCGTCAAGAAGGTTATCGAAGAATTAATGAAAAAGGAATAATGAATTCATAGGGTTAACACTGGAGTTCTCCCGAAAGGGAGGAGACCTTGCTTTCGCAAGGAGTCCAGAATTTTTGGAGTAGCGAAACTTGTTTCGCGTTAATAACGCAGAGCAAGCTCTGCTACTCCACGCAGACTGAAGTCTGCTACTCCTTCAGGGAGGGAAGAATATGTTCATTATTGGAGAGAGAATTAATGGTATGTTTAATGATGTAGCCAAGGCAATTAAAGAAGGAGACAAAACTATTATACAGGATCTGGCTCGCAAACAGATGGAGTCAGGAGCAGACGCGCTGGATGTCAATGTTGGTCCAGCTGCCGAAGAGCCTCTACGAGCTATGGAGTGGCTGGTTACGACTATTGGCGAAGTTACTGACGCTCCTCTGGCAATTGATACTACGAAATTCGAGGTAATGGAAACTGGACTCAAATTATGTAAAGGTAAAGCGATAATAAATTCTACCTCGGGGGATAAAGAAAAACTGGACAGACTTCTTCCTTTAGCCAAGAAATACAATGCTTCTATAATCGGCTTGACCATGAATAAGAATGGAATTCCCCAAGATGCACAGAGCAGAGCAGAAATCGCTGCCCAGATTGTAACCTCTGCTCAGGAACAGGGGATAGAGATGAGCGACCTTTATATTGATGGAGTAATTCTTCCGGTCAATGTGGCACAGGACCATTCCCGGGAAGTTTTAGAGACAATAAAGCAGTGTAAACTCCTCTGTGACCCTCCTCCTAAGACGATTTTAGGACTGAGTAATGTTTCTCAGAAGGCACTTGATCGTCCCTTAGTCAACCGAACCTACCTGGCAATGGCTATTGCCTGTGGCCTGGATGCGGCCATTCTCGACCCCTTGGATAACGATTTAATGAACAGTATGATTACTGCTGAACTGTTAATGGGGAAACAGATATATTGCGGTAACTATCTTGAAGCCTACAGAAAAAAATAAGAATAAAAAATGAATACTATACTTACTATCTGTCCCTGGTGTGGATGTGGATGTTCTCTCCTTCTACGAGAAAGAGAGGGGAAAATTGTGGGGGTTTTACCTTCCTCTGATAGTCCTGTCAACCAGGGGAGACTCTGTGTTAAGGGATGGAACTGTTATGAATACGTTAGTAGTCCTCTCCGTCTGGTAAGACCTCTAATGAGAGAGAAGAACAGGGGATATAGAAAGAGGGCCGACTCTTTAGACGATTTCCGGGAAGTCTCCTGGAGAAAGGCTCTCAAATTTATTGCATCGAAGTTTAAAGATATTCGAGAGAAAAAGGGAAGTATTGCTTTGGGTCTTCTCAGTTCAGCCAAGTGCACCAATGAAGAGAACTATCTTATGATGAAATTGGCTCGAGCTGTTCTTCAAACCAACAATATCGACCACTGTGCTCGTCTTTGCCATTCTTCCACAGTGGTTGGACTGACGAGAGCTTTTGGAAGTGGGGCAATGACTAATTCCATTGAAGAGATAGAAAAAGCTGAAGTTATTCTGGTTACTGGTTCCAACACAACTGAGCAACATCCAGAAATAGGAAGCAGGATAATAAGGCGAGTCCTGAAAGGAGCAAAACTTATCCTTGTAGATCCCCGCAAGATTCATCTTGCCAAATTTGCTACTCTCCATTTGCGACCTCGACCAGGGACTGATGTTGCCTGGATAAACGGACTTATCCATGTAATTTTAGAAGAAGGTCTTACGGATTTGGATTTCATCGATAAGTACACAGAAAATTTCTCGTCAATGAGGGAAATAGTAAAAAAATATACACCCAAATTTGTGGAGGAAATCACTGGAATCCCGGCTAAGAAACTAATAGAGGCAGCCCGAATTTATGGTAGCTCACGGCAAGCAATGTTATTCTACGCGATGGGGATTACCCAGCATGTCACGGGCACTGACAATGTTCTTTCCCTGGCCAATCTTTCTATGGTCACAGGTAATGTTGGCAGACCTTCCACTGGAGTAAATCCTTTGAGGGGCCAGAATAACGTTCAGGGAGCTTGCGATATGGGTGCATTGCCAGATTTTTTAACTGGCTACCGAAAAGTTGAAGATGGAGATAGTAGAAAAAAATTTGAACAGCGCTGGGATGTGAAACTTCCCACTGATGTTGGGCTTACAGAGACAGAAATGTTTATGGAAGGGAATCCCATTCAAGCTCTGTATATAATGGGAGAGAATCCATTGCTCAGTGAGCCGAATATTGGACGGGTGGAAAAGTTTATGGAGTCTTTGGAGTTCTTAGTGGTGCAGGACATCTTCTTTACCGAGACTGCCAGGTGGGCCGATGTAATCCTTCCGGGGAGCTCTTTTGCCGAAAAAGATGGTACTTTTACGAGTACAGAAAGAAGAATCCAGAGAGTAAGAAAGGTTGTAGAACCTGTAGAAGAGAGTCAAGCTGATTGGAAAATAATCTGCCAGCTGGCTAAAGAGTTGGGATATCCTATGGAGTATTCCCACCCTGCTCAAATTATGGAGGAGATAGCTTCCCTTACACCCATATATGGCGGTGTAAGCTATTCTAGACTGGATAAGATTGAAGGGTTGCAGTGGCCCTGTGCGGAAGAGAGCCATCCCGGAACGCCTTATTTGCACAAAGGAGGACTTAAAAGAGGCAAGGGACTTTTTGCTCCAGTGGAATATAAGCCTGCTCAGGAGATTACTGATGAGGAGTATCCTTTTCTCCTTACCACAGGGAGGATCTATCAACACTGGCATACTGGAACTATGAGCAGACTCACCTTCACTCTCCACAGGGAAGTTCCCCAGGCTTTTGTGGAGATGAATCCCCGGGACGGTCAATTTCTGGGCATAAGAAATAGACAATTGATAAAAGTAATTTCTCGCAGAGGAGAGATAATTGCAAAAGCTTTTCTTACTGAAAAGGTAGGGGAAAAGACCATTTTCATTCCTTTCCATTTTTCAGAGGCGGCAGCTAACAGGTTGACTCTGGATAGGCTGGACCCTCAGGCAAAGATACCCGAATACAAAGTATGTGCGGTCAAGATCGAGCTATGGGGAGAAAATAATTGATTCTTTTGACCATAGACAGAGAAAGTCTTTTAAAATTCCTGGATAAGCTCAAAAGAGAGGCAGAACTTATAGCTCCAGTTCAAAGATTAGGAGGAGCGACTTTTGAAGAGATAAAAGATATTAGTGAGGTGAATTTCTTAGAGGGTAGTCCTCTTTCCTCGCCTAAACAGTTCTTCTTTCCCCAGACTGATGAGCTCTTCCAGTTCCGAAAAGGAGTTTTTTCTTTCAAAGAGGAGGCAGAGAGAAAGAGAAGGATATTATTTGGGATTCGTCCTTGCGATCTAGCAGCTTTAGAGTTTTCTGATAGGTTCTTTTCCAGCGAGCACGGTGGATACGAAGATATCTACTATTGGATTCGTCGAAGAAACACCTTTCTCATCGGTATTAACTGTCTTGAACCGGAAGAGAGCTGTTTCTGCTTTCTTTGTGGAAGCGGCCCGTTTGCCAGGCGAGGTTATGACCTTCAACTGACCCCATTGGAGAACTCTTACCTGGTGGAGTTAGGTTCCTCCCGGGGAGAGAAGTTAGTCTCCACTTACTCGGATTTCTTCTCAACGGCTAGCCCTGGTGATAGGAGAGAAAAAGAGATTTTGGAAGAGAAATTGGAAGGAAAATTTTCTCATAATAAAGTAGAATTAAAGAAAGTTACCAGCAGATTATTAAAAGATGGATTTAGCGGTGCGGTTATAAAGAATGAATTCTGGGAAGAAATAGGGGATCGTTGTCTCGATTGCGGAGGATGTAATTACATATGTCCCACCTGTACCTGTTTTAGTATCCTGGATAAGGCAGATAGAAATATAGAAGTCGGCGAAAGGATGAGGATATGGGATTCTTGTAATTTTTCAGGCTTTACCAGGATGGCCAGTGGAGCTAACCCCGGAGAAAACAAGCGAGATAGAATTAAGAGAAGGTTCTTTTGTAAGCTACTTTTTTCCCAAGAGAATCAAGGCCTTCTAGGATGTGTTGGTTGTGGACGTTGCTTGAAGGTTTGCTACGGGGAAATCGATATATCAAAGGTTGCCGGTGAGATTCAGGTAAAATGAGAATGACTGATTTTGCAGCAATAATATTGGCAGGAGGAGAAAACTTGAGGCTTCCTCACTTAAAGTCTGAGCTTTTAGTGGGAGGAGAGATTCTAATCAGGAGAATTACCCTATTGCTTCTTTCTCTGTTTAAGGATATTCTGATAGTCGTTGATGAAGATAAGTTAGATTATTTAGAAAAACTTATGTATAGTTTTGGACGTTCTGTGAAATTGGTCAGCGATGTGGTTGGACCGAAGTGCCCACTGCGTGGCTTATATAGTGGTCTTCTCTACTCTCCGGCAAAGTTTAACTTTCTGGTAGGGTGTGATATGCCCTTTCTTCAGAGAGAACTGATATCCTATATGGCCAGGAGAATTTCCCGAACCGATATATTGATTCCTCGCACGGGAAAATTTTTGGAGCCATTACACGCATTCTATTCGTCAAGGTGCTTACACAGTATAGAAAAAGTGTTGAGAAAAGGGGAGAAGAAAATGGTCTCTTTTTTCCCTTATGTTGAGGTAGAGTATTTAGAAAGGGAAAAGATTGAAATTTTCGATCCCCAGGGTATCTCATTTTTCAATATTAATACTATAGATGACTGGAAAAAGGCAATAGAGATTGAGAAAAAAAAAGGGAAACAACAGTATGGAAGGGAATATTCACAGGTTGCCAATATTACGGAGTTACAAAGATAGAAAGAAACATGTAGAAGATGTTTTGGTGAGGGAATCTTCCATTACCATATTCTATAATGGGAGAAAGATAGTTACCCTTCTCTGTACTCCGGTGGAACTTATGGAGCTGGCTGTGGGATTTCTCTTCTCCGAGGGGATTCTCTCCCATTTTGAGGAGATAAAATGGATCTCAGAAGATCCTGAGAGAGGAATAGTAATGGTAGAAGGATGTGTAGAGAATAGAACTCGAGAGCCTGTTGAGAGAGTCATAACTTCTGGATGTGGCAGGGGGATGTTTCTATTTCCTTCTGAGGGACAAGGGAAGAATGAGATTTCAATTGCAGGGATTTCTCTCTCCTCTCATTGGATAAGCCAGTTGATTAGAGAATTTTACAAGAGGTCTCAGTTGTATCTCACCACAGGAGGAGTTCACTCGTGTGCCCTGGCCAATGAAGGAGGAATTATTATTTTCAGTGAAGATATTGGTAGACATAATGCTCTGGATAAAGTTGCCGGAAAGTGTGTTATGGAGGGGATTGGGACAGAGGATTCCATAATTCTAACTACAGGAAGAGTCTCTGCAGAAATGGTTATTAAGGCAAGGAGAATGAATGCTACTTTCTTGATATCACGCGGAGCACCTACTGACCTTTCGGTTGCACTTTCCAAAAAGGCAGGGATAACCTTGATAGGTTTCTGTCGAGGTGAGCGAATGAATATATATTCTATCCCAGAAAGGGTAATATTTAAAGGGAATGGAGAAACTACCTGAAATAACAGTCAACCGTTTAAGCATTTATCGCCGTTATGTAAAGTCCCTGCTTAAGAAAGGGAAACCTTTGGTGACTTCTGAAAAGTTAGGGAAGAAGATGCATTTTAAGCCTTCTCAAATACGCCGAGACCTTTCCTATGTAGGGCAATTTGGTGAGAGAGGAAAGGGGTACAATGTAAAGAAGCTTTTCCAGGGACTAGACAAGACCTTGGGATTGGACAGGAAGTGGCAGGTGGCATTGGTAGGAGCAGGAAATTTGGGTAGGGCACTCTCTGCCTATCCTGGATTCCGCCAACATGGATTCAAAATTTCAGTCATCTTTGACAACTCACCAACAAAGATAGGAAAGACCTGGCTGGGAGTGGAGATTCGGGATATAAAACAGATACCAAAAGTAATAAAGGAGAAAAAGATAAAAATTGCCATCATTGCTGTACCGTATTTTTCCGCCCAGCAGGCTGCTGACATTTTAATGCGTTCAGGGGTGAAAGCGATATTAAACTTTGCTCCTTATAAATTGGCTGTACCAGAAGGGTTGAAGTTAAGGAATATAGACCTGTCTACAGAACTACAAAGCTTGAGCTGTTTCTTGACTAAATAAATTTTAAAGATTTACTTGACACTTGCTTGATTCATTTTGTATAATCCAAACTTCAAAATAGTTAGGTTTTAAATTTTTTAGCTTAGTTTGTGAAAAATTTCACAAGACTGCCTGGTTATCGTGTTATCGTTATGAAATTTTACATAAATAAAGTAGATTGGGAAAAATTTCTGGGGCAGATTTCAAAGACTTATCGTATTTACGCTCCACAGGAGGTTGCTGGAGATCTGGCCTATCAGCTCTTGGCTCCAGAAAATGTTGCCCAGACCATTTATGGTACTTATCGAGCAGTTCAACCTTTCAAGACATTCTTCTCTTTACCTCAGGAAAAGGTGACAGTGGTTACTTCCCAGCCAGAGAAGACGATAGTTCTGGGAGTTAAGAATTGTGACCTTAAGGCGCTTCAAGTTTTAGATAAGATTTTCCTGGAAGGAGACTTTGTAGACCATTTTTATAGAGAAAGAAGAGAGAAGACCCTTATTATTTCCTCTGATTGTTACCAACCAAAGGATACATGTTTTTGTACTTTGCTGGACAATAATCCTTTTCCAGAAGAAGGCTTTGACCTCAATGTCTCTCCCATAGATAACGGGTTTTTGCTGGAAGTGGGTTCCCCCAAAGGGGAGAGCTTTATCGCTTCTATAAGAGAAGATTTGAAAGAAGCAACTTCTGATTTAGTTAAGGAAAGAGAGAACAAGAGAAAAGAGGCGAAGAAGAGAGTAGTAGAGGTAAACAGGGAATTTAAGACCAAAAGACCCTTCTCCGCTATTGTAAAAGATGAGTATGCTTCACCTGTGTGGGAAGAGGCAACCAAAACCTGCGTGGAATGTGGAGCCTGCACTAACATCTGCCCTTCCTGTTACTGTTTTCTCCTTGTGGATACAGAAGATGGGGGTAAATTTCCCAAAGTTAAATTTTGGGATTCCTGTCAGCATACCGGCTTTGCCCGGGTCGCTGCGGATGTCAATCCCCGAGCAAAATTATATGAAAGGTTGAGGAATAGATATTTGTGCAAATATGAGTACAGGCCAGAAAATTTTGGAATTGTAGCCTGTACCGGTTGTGGTCGCTGTGTGGAAGCTTGCCAGGGGAAAATAGATAAAAGAGAAGTGATAAAGAAATTAAGTGAAAAAGAGGAAAAGTGAATGGCGGAGAATCCTTATTTACCAGTTGAAGCTAAGATTGAGAAGATTATTGATGAGACTTCTAACATAAAGACCTTCGTGTTGAAGCCCAGCCGAAAAATAAAATTCGAAACTGGTCAATTTGTTCAATTAACTATACCTGGTATTGGCGAGGCACCCTTTACTCCCTCCTCTTCTCCCTACCAGACTGAAAAAATAGAGATAACCATCATGAAGGTTGGACTTCTAACTGGCAAATTGCATGAGATGAGGGAGGGAGAAATTGTAGGCATTCGAGGCTCTTACGGTCGCGGATATCCTTTCGATGATTTTTATAATAAGGAAGTTCTGGTTCTTGGCGGAGGAGTAGGTATGGCACCCCTGAGGTCTTTACTTCTTACTCTCCTTAAAAATGTAGATAAGTTCAGACGGATAGTTCTCTGTTATGGAGCGAAGACTCCTGAAGATATAGTTTATAAAGATGCCTTTCCTGAATGGAAGAAAAAAAATAAATTGGAAATCTTAAGAAGTGTAGATAAAGCGGCTCCTGGGTGGGAAGAAACTGAGGGACTGGTGACTGTCCTTCTGGACAAAGTCAAGATGGACTTGAAAAATTCTGTGGCTGTGGTTTGTGGACCTCCGATTATGATGAAATTCGGCACGCTAAAGCTGTTGGATTTAGGATATCAACCCGAAAATATCTACCTTTCTATGGAAAAGAATATGTCTTGCGGTCTGGGCAAATGTGGACACTGTGCATTAGGTAAATATTATGTTTGTAAAGATGGCCCGGTTTTCAAATACGATTTGATAAAGGATATCCCGGATATTTGGCTATGAAAAAGTTATTTATTGATTTGGAAGCCTGTTCTAAGTGTAAAGACTGTACAGTCTCCTGCAGTTATTTTTACCATCCTGACAATAATGGAGTAACCAATTTAAGGGAGTTAGCCAGTTTTTCTCTTATCTGCAGGCATTGTGAGGAAGCTCCCTGTGTTAAGGTTTGCCCGCAAGAGGCGCTGGAGAAACAGAAAGATGGAGTGTTGAAAAGATATAATATGCGCTGCGTGGGGTGTAACTCTTGCGTGGTGGCTTGCCCTTTTGGAACGATTTATCCGGAAGTTATTCCCTACCTCGTTTCCAGTTGCGATTATTGTTTAGATAGGGCAGATGGAAAGCCTCCTCTTTGTGTAGAGACCTGTCCGGAGAAGATAATCAGATACGAAGAGATTGAAGAAGACCCGAAAAAGAATTATTTTGCTGTGGGAAAGAATTTAGTAGTCCACTATATTCCCTGGGAAAGAGAATAAGAATGGCAAAGACTCTATTCTACTTCATAGTATTTCCTGGATTTTTATTTACAGCATTGGTAGGCATATTAGTTAGTTGGATTGACCGAAAGGTGACTGCCCGGGTGCAATGGCGAGTAGGACCGCCGCTACTTCAGCCACTTTACGATTTTGTAAAGCTTTTGGGTAAAGAGACGATTGTTCCTCAAGCTGGGGCGAAATTGACCTTTCTTCTTTCTCCCCTTTTTGGATTGGCTGCAGTAACTATTGTCTCTACTCTACTTTGGCTGGTAATGATTTCACCAGGGCAAACTTTTCTGGGAGATTTAATTGTGGTTATCTATTTATTGGCAATTCCTTCTATAAGTGTAATTATAGGCGGCTTTGCTTCGGGAAATCCTTTAGCTTCTTTAGGTGCTTCCCGGGAGATGAAAATGATTTTAGCATATGAGTTACCTTTTATTCTGGCTATTTTCACTCCGGTTATTCAAGCGCAAGGCGCAATCAGGCTTGGCGATTTGCTCCAGTATCAATGGGCAAATAGTATCTTCCTCAATTCCTGGTCTGGATTTATTGCTTTTGTTGTGGCTATAATCTGTATGCAGGCAAAACTGGCTTTAGTGCCTTTCGATATTCCTGAGGCAGAAACAGAGATAATAGCTGGCCCTTATGTAGAATATTCTGGAGCCCCTTTAGCTCTTTATAAACTTACCCGCTGGATGATGTTGTTTGTAGTCCCCATGTTTTTAGTAATTATGTTTATGGGCGGTATTGTATTTTCCGGCTGGCATATTTTATGGGGTATATTGAAATATGTTCTTCTTTTAGTGATTATTATTTTAATGCGCAATACTAATCCTCGACTGCGTATCGATCAGGCTATAAAATTTTTTTGGGGACCAATGACAATTCTGGCAGTTGTCGGCGTAATCCTTGCATTTCTGGGACTATGAGATGGATCTTAAGACAAAGGCATTAACTAAATCTATATGGGTTTTCCATTTTGCTGCTGCTTCCTGCAATAACTGTGATATAGAAATTCTCGATGCGTTAACTCCCAGGTTTGATTTGGAAAGGTTCGGTATCCTTTTGGTGGGAAGCATTCGTCATGCTGATGTTATACTGGCCACTGGGGCGATTTCTCATAAAGCAGCAATAAGGTTAAAGAGGCTCTATGAGCAGGCTCCTAAACCATGTCTGGTTGTGGCAGTGGGTTCCTGCGCGTGTTCAATGTGTATATTTCGGGATTCTTATAATATGGCTGGACCTTTCGATGGACTTGTTCCTGTTCATGCATATATCCCGGGTTGTCCTCCGAAACCGGAAGCAATGATTATGGGAGTAGTTAAACTGATTAAGGCATTAAAGAAGGGTTAATTTGATGGCAGAAGGAATTTTGGCAAAAATAAAAGGGAAATTTTCCTGGCAAATTCTTAACATTTTTGAGAAATCTCTCCGGCGGGCCTATATCGATCTCAAACCTGAAAATATAAAGGAAGTGGTTGAATTTATTTTCCGAAGGTTGGGAGCTCGCTTTGTCATTGTCTCGGCAGTTGATACCCGAAACGCAATAGAAATATTATACCATTTTTCGTTTGATAGTGTGGGAAAAATAGTTACTCTACGAACAAAAATCGACAGACAGAACCCAGAAATAGAATCCATAACTCCGATTATAAAAGGGGCAGAGTGGATTGAGCGAGAAATTTATGAACTGTTGGGAGTTCGATTCAAGAATCATCCAAATTTGAAGAGACTACTCCTGGCAGAAGATTGGCCGGAAGGGAAGTATCCTCTCAGGAGAGAATAGATGGCTAAGACAATTATTCCTGTAGGTCCATACCATCCTTTGCAGGAAGAGCCAGAATTTTTCAAGCTCATTGTGGAAGGTGAAAAAGTTCTCCAACTGGAAATAGAACTGGGATATAATCACCGGGGAATTGAAAAGATTGCTGAATCAAAGAGTTACGACCAGGTATTATTTCTGGTGGAGCGTGTTTGTGGTATCTGCTCCACATCACATCCTTTTGCCTCTGTAAATGCAGTTGAAGATTTAGCCGATATCAAGGTTCCTGAACGGGCACTGTATATTCGAAGTATTATTGGGGAACTGGAAAGACTCCATTCCCATCTCCTCTGGTTGGGATTGGCTGGCCATTTCATAGGTTATAATACAGTATGGATGTGGGCGTGGAGATACCGGGAGCCGGTCCTGGACATTTTTGAGAAAATTACTGGAAATCGCCAGCATTATGCTATGATGAAGGTTGGTGGGGTAAGAAGGGACATTGAGTCGGATGATATTCCGGAAATTTGGAAGATGGTCGATGGACTATTACCAGTTCTCGATATGTTTAAAGGTGTGGTTATGGACGATCCGGTTATTCATGCCCGGTTAAAAGGAGTAGGAATCTTAACAAAAGAGGATGTATTCGAGTATGGAGCACTGGGGCCCACTGCTCGAGCTTCAGGTGTGGCTATAGATGTCAGAAAAGACGATCCTTACGCCGCCTATCCCCTCGTTGATTGGCAGGTAATTACTCAGGAAGAAGGGGATGTTTTTGCCAAGGCGGTTGTGCGCATATTGGAGATGTACGAGTCGGTGAAAATTATAAAAGGATGTTTGGATAAGTTAAAAGTAGTGGGTGGGGAGATAGATGCCAAGGTTAAGGAGATTCCTCCTGGTGAAGGGATTGGTCGCCACGAGGCTCCGCGAGGGGAAGTATTTCATTACGTGCGCAGTGATGGGAGTAACCGTCCGGTGAGATATAAAATAAGGGCTCCCAGTTATATGAATGTTCCCACTAATCAGAAATCTGTAGTTGGTGGTACTATTTCTGATGCCACGATAACCCTGGCTGCTGTTGATCCCTGTTACTGTTGCACGGAAAGAGTGGCAGTTGTGGATAAGAAGACGGGAAAGAAAGGATTGACCGGTCAAGACTTGATAAAGTTATCACAAGAAAAGACCTTAAAAATTAAGAGGGAAATGGGAAGAATCAGAGTTTAGGAGTAGCGAAACTTGTTTCGCGTTAACGCACCGCAAGCGGTGCTACTCCAATTATTTGCTACTCCGGAGTCATTTGAGAGTTAGGGGACAAGATGAATTTGTTACACTATCTAATCGTTATTCCATTTATAGTGGGACTATTCTGTTTAGTGATTCCTAAAAAGTTAAGTAAGCTTAGAGATTTGTTGGCCATAGGTGGTGGACTAGCAACTTTCTATTTCACTATAGTTATTTTTCTTCGTAAGCCTGTTGAGTGGTATTACAATAATCTGCTTCTTTTGAAAGTCGACAATCTTAGTGGATTTATTCTTTTAGCTATCGGTCTTTTTGGGGTTTTAATTGTTGTCTATTCACTAAAATTTATGGCAGGCAAGGAGCGCTTAAACGAATACTACACTTATCTTCTGTGGACAATCGGTGGAGCTTGCGGGGCAATTTTAGCAAACAATCTGGTTCTCCTTCTGGTTTTCTGGGGATTTCTCGGATTGACCCTTTATCTCCTTATTGGCATAGGTGGCTCAGAAGCTACTCCAGCGGCGAAGAAGGCATTTATTATTGTCGGTGGCTCCGATTGTCTATTTATTTTGGGAATTGGCATTATCTGGTTTTTGACTGGTTCTTTCCAGATGGACAATATTAGCGTTCACTTAACTGGTCCGTTACCCACGATTGCATTCATATCGTTAGCTATTGCTTCCTTTGCCAAAGCTGGAGTGATGCCCATGCATACCTGGATTCCAGATATGGCAATGACTGCACCCGTGAGTATAACCGGTTTCTTGCCTGGATCTTTAGATAAATTACTGGGAATCTATTTTCTGGGTAGAATGTCAATGGATATTTTCGTTATGAACAATCAAATGGGGAAGTTACTTTTGATTATTGGCGCGGTAACGATCGTTGCTGGGGTTATGATGGCTCTCGTTCAGCATGATTTGAAGAGGCTACTTTCCTACCATGCGGTAAGCCAGGCCGGTTATATGGTCTTAGGCATAGGCACGGGAAATCCTATTGGGATTGCCGGTGGGCTCTTTCATATGTTAAATAATGCTATTTATAAATTTGGCTTATTTCTCTCCGGGGGAGCAGTGGAAAATAAAGCTCAGACTACAGATTTAGATAGATTGGGTGGCTTGGCTAAACTGATGCCAATAACATTTATTGCTTGTTTAATTGCTGCATTATCAATTTCTGGCGTTCCGCCCTTTAATGGTTTTGTGTCCAAATGGATGATTTATCAAGGGGTGATCCAACTGGGCAAAGACGGCGATAAATTATGGATTGTCTGGTTAGTGGCAGCAATGTTCGGTAGTGCTTTGACCCTGGCTAGTTTTATGAAATTGATACACTCTGTGTTTTTAGGCGCGCCATCACCCGGGATCCCACGCTTAGCACGAAAACGAAATGAAGTTTCGTTTACTATGTGGATGCCTATGGCGATATTAGCAGGGCTCTGTGTAATTTTTGGTGTTTTTGCATACAGGGTTCCTTTGAAAAATTTTATTTTTTCCGCAGTTCCTGGAGTTTCTTTTCTTGGTTTCTGGTCGCCAGGTCTTGCTACTTTACTGATTATTATCGGGATTATTTTGGGAGTAATTATCTATTGGTTAGGTAATATTAGGGGCTTGCGGACGGATACAGCTTATGTTGGTGGCGAAATAATTCCTCAAGAGAGCCGCGTAACCGGAGTAGACTTCTATGATACAATAAAGGATTTGGGTATACTTAAAGGAATCTATAAAAAATCTGAAAAGAAACTTTTTGATATTTATGACCAGGGAACAAAATTCGTATTTTTCTTTATTCGTGGGTTAAGAAAGATTCATAGTGGAATATTGCCTACATATCTGTTTTGGTCTCTTTTTGGCATGCTGATTCTTTTTATAATTATGATGTTCAGGATTTAAGGTTATGTTCGAATTGTATATTCTTCTATTATTTATGATTTTAGGAGCAATAATTGCTGTGGAGATAAAGGATTTGCTCTCTTCAGTAATTGCTGTTGGCGCAGTTGGCTTAGGATTATCCGTTGCCTTCCTGATTTTAAAGGCGCCCGATTTGGCTATCACTCAGTTGGCAGTAGAGATATTATGTTTAATCATCTTAATTCGGGCAACAATAAGGAGAGACATTCCCACGCTGAACCGCCGCAAAGAAGTTATTGGCTCGATTATCGTTCTTTTGTTCATTGGAGGTTTTCTATTTTTTGCTTATCTCGCTTTGAAAGATTTACCATCATTCGGGCATCCCATAATGAGGGTTAGCCAAAATTATTTAGCTGAAGGGCTAAGAAAGACCGGCGCGACCAATCTGGTTGCTTCAGTGATATTAGACTTTCGTGCCTATGATACTTTAGGCGAGGCAACTGTGCTTTTTACCGCGGTGATTGGAGTATTAGCGGTCTTACGCCGCATTGGGCGTAAGAAAGTCGATGAAGTTGTGAAAGAAGAAGATGAATAAAAAAATTAAACAGCCAGGTATGACCCTTATTGTCAAGACGATTACACGCCTCACAGTGGGGTTAATTCTTTTGTATGGAATATATATCGTCACCCATGGTCATATTTCGCCAGGGGGCGGGTTTGCCGGTGGCGTGATTATTGCTCTATCTTTTATACATCTTATGCTCGCCTTTGGTAAGGATTTGGCATTAAGAAAATTGAGTGAAAAATTAGCTGCTTTCTTTGAGAACTTTGGGGCAATAATGTTTTTGACCATTGGACTTCTGGGCTTTATAGGGGGGTATTTCTTCTTTAATTTCATTTTTAAGGGCAAACCATTTAATCTGTTTAGCGCGGGAATTATTCCCTTGTGTAATATTGCCATATGTTTTAAAGTCGGTGCTGGACTGTTTGCCGTATTTGTTGCTCTAATACTTTTAAAGGTACCTATTAAGAAAGAATAACCAATGATTTATTTAATGTGTTTCATTCTATTCTCTATCGGCATTTACTGTATCCTGGTAAAGAGGAACCTTATCAAGATTATCATTGGCATAGGGATTGCTGAGTATGCAGTTAATCTATTCTTCATACTGGTTGGCTATCGTGCCCAAGGGCGTGCGCCAATACTTGCTAAACAGCAAGTAATTCAGAATATGGTAGACCCTTTACCTCAGGCACTAATCTTGACCAATATTGTCATTGGTTTAGCCGTTACTGTTTTAATTGTTGCCATTGCTATAAGGATATATGAAAAATATGGAACTTTCGATATTACCAAAATCAGGAGATTACGAGGATAAACGATGAATCTGGCGTCATTACCTGTTACCC
>DATKVN010000055.1 GCA_035530055.1 bacterium
TCGGCGTGCCAAAATTCCCCCCTTTTGTAGATCCTGGCCACCTTTTGCCTCAATAAGATGGCACATTTTTGGCACAATCATTTCAGTGGGTACCACCGATGGTGAGCTTCTTTATGCGAATAGTAGGTTGACCGTCAGTGACGGGGACCCATTGTCTATCCTTGCCGCAGGTACCAATATTAAAGCCCAAGTCACTGCCGACCATTATAATCGAATTTAAAACCTCAGGACCGTTTCCAATTAGAGTTGCCCCTCTTAACATTTCTCCTACTTTACCATTAACTATCTCGTAGCCTTCTTCTACTTCAAAGACGAAATCACCGTTGGCTGTATTCACCTGTCCCCCACCCATTTTCTTCACCAGAAACCCTTTGTTTACGGAACGAATGATTTCCTCTGGCTGGGACTCGCCCGGGAGAATATAGGTATTACTCATCCTGGGAATAGGCTGGTGATGGTATGATTCTCTTCGTCCGTTTCCCGTAGATTTAGTTCCATCCTTTTGGGCTGTAAAGCGGTCGTAGAGATAATTTCTTAGCATTCCCCTTTCCAACAAGATTGTCTTCTGAGCAGGGGTGCCTTCATCGTCAAAATGGAAAGAACCCCTGTAGTTGGGAATAGTGGGATCGTCCACTACAGTAATAAGTTCAGAAGTAACCCTTTTGCCTAGCATCCCCATATAGGATGGAGATACTTTCTTCTGTACTAAATCTGCTTCCAAAGAATGCCCGATCGCCTCATGAATCATAGTTCCTCCTGCAGTAGATGTCAAAACGACTGTCATTTCTCCAGAAGGAGCTTTCTGGGCAAATAGCATCTTGACTGCTCTTTCTGCTGCCTCTCGGGCTATCTTCTTAACATCATATTTATCAAATAACTCAAATCCCACCAAACCTCCCAGAGGCTCATACCCTGTCTGGATTATCTCTTCCTGTTGAGCTACAACGTTGACCAGATAGGTAGTATAAATTCTCTTCTCCTCAATCCGATTATCCTTAACCACACCATATTTCGAGGAAAGAGATAAATTGGCAATAGTTATATCCATAGTAGTATCAGCATAGCTTATACTGACCTGCTTTATTTTATCTCGGTCAACTTCTCTGGCAATGCGATTGCCCAGCAAAACAAGTCGAATTTTTTCTTCAATGGGCACTTCACCGGGTGGTTTTTCAATCTTATGGATTATGTTGGTTCGACTTCCTGTCGATGACTTAAGGTTAGGCTTAGAAGAAAAAGAGAAGTTCTTTTTTCTCATCTTTTCGGATTCCGGAAGATTACTTGCTATCTCTTTTGCTAATTCTTTCAGTCCAACCTCGGTTACTTTATTTGTGGAAGCATATATATTACTTTCTCCTGAGATTACCCTTATTCCTGCTCCCACATCTTGTCCCGAGATGAGCCTCTCAATTCTATTATCTTCACAGCTCACTTGGTTAGTAAACCTTTTCTCTATATATATGTCGGCAAAATCTCCACCTTTACTTAAAGCAATTTTTAAAATTTCCATTAACTTTTCTTTATTCATCTTTCAACCCTTATCCAATACCTTGGGTAGAGTAAAGAAGAACTTACTTCCCTTTCCCGGTCTACTCTCCACCCCCACCTTGCCTCCATGGGCTTCCACAACCTGCTTCACTACTGCCAGGCCCAGCCCAGCACCCTCAACCTGACCGGTGAAGGTTTCTTCTATCTGGTAAAATTTAGAGAATATTTTCTCCCTTTCCTCTGAAGGAATTCCCGGACCATTATCCTTAATTTCCACGCGAATGAACTTTTTCCCTTTTAGTGGACGAGCGGAAATCTCCACTCTCTTTTCTTTCTTATCATTGAATTTTATTGCATTCTCTACCAGATTTTGGATAACTTCCTGAACCTTCGCTCTATCTACGAGAATCGGAGGAACTTTATCTATAGAATTTCCTGCCACAATTTTAACTCCCCTGCGGATTCTCAATGCAAGCTTTTTCAAACTCATTTCCACAATAGACTTAAGGCTTTCTTTCCCTCTGGCGAGTTCCAGTTCCTCACTTTTCAGTAGACTGAACCCGAGTAACTCATTTATCAATCGAGAAAGGCGGTTGCCTTGACTATCAATAATTCGCACCGCATTCTTTCCCACCTTATCCAATTTGCTAAGTCTTTCTTTCTCTCTCAAAAGCGGCATGTATCCACTGATGCAGGTTAAAGGCGTCTTCAGCTTATGGGAGATAGAAGAGATAAAGCTCGCTTTAAGGTATTCCTCTTTCCTCTCAGAGGTAACGTCACGAATAATCATCACATAACCAACTACTCTGTTCTCCTCGTCTACGATTCTCGTGGCAATCCCCGAGAGAACGAAGGTCTTCGGTTTACTTCTCGCCAAATCGAAAGTAGTCACTCTATCTTCTTTGGTCAAGAATTCCGTAAGGGAACTTCCGGGGGCCGCCACTTTTTTCGGTTCCCATCTGGAAAAAACCTTAAACTGTCTGACTATTCGGGAAATATTTTTGCCCAGATAATCTTTACTTCCTATGTCCAGAAAATTCTTCGCAGAACTATTGAGCATAACCAGATTCAGTTTTGCATCAATAACAACAGCTCCATCACCCATCCCGCTGAAAACTACCTCTATCTTTTCCTTTTCCCTCTTGAGATTCTGGAAAAGGCGGGCGTTCTCAATGGCGATAGCTGCCTGAGAGGCGAACGCCTCAAATATCTTCCTATCTTCATCTACAAAATAACCACGACCGACTTCGTTAATCGCCTCCATTACTCCAATAATTCTCTCTTTTATCCTCAAAGGCACACAGAGTAGAGACTTCGTTCTAAATTTCGTAACTTCATCTGCCTTAACAAAGAACCTGGGATCCTTCCTGGCATCCGTAATCATCAGAGGCTTCCCTTCTTTCGCCACCCATCCTCCAATTCCCTCACCGAGTTTCAACCGTATCTGCCTTAGCTTTTCCCCTTTCCCTCCTACAGTAACGTCAAAGAAAAGCTCCTTTTTTGCTTCGTCCAGAAGCATCAACGAACTCGCCTCAGCATTGACTACCCTCTTTGCCTGCCCCATAATTACTTTAAGCAATCTATCCAAATCGAGTGTAGATGTAAGAACCTTATTCGCATCTAAAAGCAACTCAAGCTTTTCACTTTTAGTTTTTATACCTTTTTGCATAGAGCCATTCTCCAAACCTACCAGGAGTAGAATGGTAGCCGTAGGCTTCAGTCTGCGTTCAGGAAAATGGTAGTCGCAGGCTTCAGCCTGCGTATAAAACGCAAACTAAAGTTTGCGGCTACCAAAACTATTCCTTCAGGTCCCGCCAGTTCTTTCCCTTCTTTATATCCACCACCACAGGAACATCTAAAGAAACCGCTATTTCCATCTCTTCCTTTGCCAATCGACTCAATTCATCCACTTCCCCTTCAGGCACCTCGAAAAGCAACTCATCGTGTATCTGTAAACTCATCTTCGCCTTCAAGCCTTTAGCCTTTAGCTTCTGTGTTATTCGGATCATTGCCACTTTTATGATATCTGCAGAAGTTCCCTGAATGGGCGTATTTATGGCAGTCCGTTCAGCAAAACCACGAACATTACCATTTTTACTATTTATCTCCGGTAAGTACCTTCTGCGATTTAGAAGTGTAATTACGAATTCATCTTTTCTTGCCTGAATAATTGTTTTTTTAATATAATCTTTTACTCCTTTATATTTTTTAAAATAACTATCAATGTATCTTTTAGCTTCAGTTTGAGAAATCTCCAGGTCCTTAGAGAGCCCGTATGGACTCATTCCATAAGAGAGACCAAAATTGACCGTCTTAGCAATGCGCCGTAATTCAGGAGTTACTTCTTTCTGGGGAACTCCAAAAATCTCTGATGCTGTCCGACGATGGATATCCTCGTTATGCAAGAAAGCATCCCTGAGACTCTCATCTCCCGAGATGTGAGCAAGAACCCTAAGGTCAATCTGAGAGTAGTCAGCAGAAACGAAAACACAACCTTTATCAGGAATGAAAGCGCACCTTATCTTTCTACCCTCTTCTGTGCGAATAGGTATATTCTGGAGATTCGGTTCCGACGAAGAAAGCCTGCCAGTAGCTGTAACCGTTTGGTTAAAGGAAGTATGCAGACGACCCGTTTGAGGATTAACCATTCCTGGAAAGGCATCTATATAAGTAGATTTCAACTTCCATAGTTCTCTGTATTCTATGATAAGGGAAGGTAGTTTATGTTTTTCTGCTAACTGCAGAAGAACTTCCTCGGAAGTGGATGGTCCTGTTTTCGTTCTACGCACTACTGGCAATTTCAATTTCTCAAAAAGAATAAAAGAGAGTTGTTTCGGCGAGTTTATATTAAACTCCTGACCAGCAGATTTATAGATTTCTTTTTGCACGTCTTTTAATCTTACAGAAAAATCCTGGGAAAGTTGAGCCAGATAATCCATGTCAATAATGACCCCGTTCATCTCCATTTCCGCCAAAACCTCTAAAAGAGGCATCTCTACTTCATAGAAGAGCTTATCCAACTCTTTATCTTTCAGTTCTCTTTCCATAATATGAGCAACCCCGAGGACAATATCAGCATCAGCACAGGCATAATGAATAACTCTTTCCACTTCCACCATGTCCATGGTGATTGCCTTTTTCCCTTTGCCAATCAATTCACTGATGGGCGTCATTTTATAGTTTAAGTATTCAAGGGCAATATCGCCCAGATTATGATTCATCTTCGAAGGATTCAGAACATAGGAAGCAATCATAGAATCGAAATAGACTCCTTGAAGGTCTATTCCTTCACGCTTCAACACAATCAGGTCATATTTTATATTCTGCCCATACTTTTTAATCTTACTATTCTCCAGAATAGGTTTTAACCTTTCCAGAACATACTTTTTCTCTAACTGTTTCGGTACACCTAAGTAACTATGTGCTACAGGTATATAGAAAGCAATATAAGGTTCTAATGCAAAAGAGATGCCCACAATTGCGGCACGCATCGGGTCAGTACCTGTGGTCTCCAAATCCAAGGAGACCAGTGGCGCCTTCCCCAGCTCCTCGAGCAATGCCTCGAATTCCTTCTGGTTAAAGATACCTTTATAGTTTACCTTGTGTTTCTCTTCTTGAGGAACTAATTCCACAATCAGACGCTTAAACTCCAGCTCCTGAAGAATCTTCAGCAACTCTTCCCGATTAGACTCGCCAACTTGACACTCTCGAATGTCAACCTCTACGGGTATATCCTTTACCAGAGTTACCAGTCGCCTGGAGAGAAAAGCTTTTTCCTTACCCTTTTCCAATTTCTCCTTTAATTTACCTTTCACTTTAGAAAGATTCTGGTACAAATTTTCCAAACTGCCAAATTCCCGAATCAATTCCGTACCTGTCTTGGGACCAACCCCCAAGACGCCAGGAACATTATCGGAAGCATCTCCCATTAATCCCATAAGTTCAGTAATCTGTCCAGGAGAGACTCCCATCTTTTCTTTGACTATCTTTTCTGTATAAAGGATGTTTTTAGTCTCGTTTAAAACTTTTACAGAATCATCTACCAATTGCAAAGCATCCTTATCACCAGTAACAATAACTGTTTCTATGCCTTCTTTCGACGCTTTACTGCTCAATGTGCCGATAAGGTCATCGGCTTCATAGCCTTGCTTTTCAAAAACGGAAATATTTAAGGCCTTAACTATCTTATGGACAAGAGGAATCTGCTCTTTCAACTCATCGGGAGTCTCTTTTCTTGTAGCTTTATATTCGGCAAACTCCTTATGACGAAAAGTAGGTGCTGGAAAGTCAAAACAGACAGCTATATAATCTGGCTTTTCCTGGCGGAGAATCTTCAGAACCATCCGCGTGAAACCGTAGACCGCATTTACCATTCGTCCTGAAGAGTTAGTTAAAGGCGGGAGGGCATGGAAGGCTCGGTGGATGTAGGCATTACCGTCTATAAGGTAAAGCTTTTTTTTTGCCATACTTTTTTAAAAAAGACAGAAAAAAAGTGCCTGTCACTTTTTTTCTATTATTTTGTTTTTTTCATCTAAGAGGACTATCTTGGGTTTGTAAACTTTTGCTTTCTCTTCCTCGACAAACTCGTAAGAAATAATAATTAGTCTGTCTCCTACTTCTCCCAGTCTTGCTGCTCCTCCTTGAAGCCCTATGACTCCTGAATTATTGCCAGCAGGAATGGCGTAGGTTTCAAACCTGGCTCCTGTATTCAAGTTGACTATGAGCACTATCTCGTAAGGAAGAATATCTGCCTCAGCCATTATGTTTTTACCAATAGCGATACTTCCTTCGTACTCTAAGTTCGTCTCAGTGACGGTTGCCTTCTGAATCTTCGATTTACACATCATTCGCAACATTTTATTCTCCTTATTAAGTAACTTTTCGATACTTCTTTATGCCTTCATCAAAAAGGTCATTGCCATAGACATCGTTAGCCACAATTAATGGAAAATCTTCCACTTCCAGACGATAGATGGCTTCAGGACCCAAGTCCTCATAAGCCACTGTCTCTATTCTTTTGATTCTCTTGGAAATTAATACTGCAGCCCCACCTACAGCAACGAAATAGACAGCCTTATACTTCTTCATTGCTTCGATTGTATCCTTACCACGCCTTCCCTTTCCAATTGTTCCCTTTAATCCCTTCTCTAATAGAATGGGAGTGTAGGTGTCCATTCGGCCACTGGTGGTTGGCCCAGCGGGGCCGATTACCATTCCTGGTCTGGACGGAGCAGGACCAACATAATAGATTACTTGCCCCTCCAGAGGGAAGGGTAGATTAGGCTGGCGATTTTCTTTTCCGGCTTTCTCTAATTCATCAACTAAGCGCTTATGAGCCTGGTCTCTGGCAGTATAAACTATTCCGTTTAATAGAACCTTATTTCCTATCTTCAGTTTACTTATCGTTTCTTCATCCAGTGGTGTTTCAATTTTAATAGAACTGACCATAAAGCCTCTCTATAAAATTATTATGACATGCCGAGCAGGGCAGCACCAAATAAAAAAGTGCCTGTCACCTTTTTGCATGTCACTTTTTTCTATAAGATTATTGTAGCGTGCCGGACAGCGTGGCACTGCAGATTTATGGCTAAAGGTAGACTGGCTATATGGCAGGGATAAGTCTCAATGTGAACAGCTAAAGCAGTAGAAGAGCCACCCAGCCCTTGAGGACCCAGTCCCAGATTGTTTATTTCTTTAAGAAGCTCTTCTTCCATTTCAGCATAGAAAGGTTCAGGATTCTTTGAACCTATTGGACGCAACAGCGCTTTCTTGGCCAGCTTTGCCACCCCTTCAAAAGTGCCACCAATTCCCACTCCTACTACAAGCGGGGGACAAGCATTCGCTCCTCTCTCCTTTACCCAATCCAACACAAATTTCTTCACCCCTTGCACTCCTTCGGTGGGAGAAAGCATCTTTACTGTGGACATATTTTCGCTACCAGCTCCTTTGGGCATAACTGAAATCTTAAGTTTATTTCCAGGAACAATATCTATATGCACCCAAGCAGGAGTATTATCACCTGTATTCTTACGCCGCAGTGGATCTTTAACTACTGACTTCCTCAAGTATCCCTTCCTATAACCGTTGCCTACTCCCTTGTTAATTGCTTTGTAAAAATCTCCTCCAGTAACTCTAATCTCTTGACCCATTTCCACAAAAATTGTGGTAAAACCTGTATCCTGGCACAGGGGAAGTTTCTCTTCTTCAGCCATGCGGTCGTTCTCCAGAATCTCTTCCAGCACTTCTTTCCCCACAAGAGATTCCTCGTTTTTTAACTTCTCCCTGAGAGCTTTCCAGACATCCTCGCTCAAAGTACAATTTGAGGAGATGCAGAGATTCTCTACTGCCTGGGTAACCTCTTCTGAAGTAATCTCTCTCATCTTACTTTTCCTGGGGCAAAGGAATAAACCCTTCCTTCATTAAAGATTCCGTTTCTTCTCTGGCAACACGGATGATCTCTGAGGCCCTCTTGTATAGTTCTTCTTTACTCAACTTAACCCGGGCTATTCCTTGCCTAATAGCTTCCATTCCCACTGCTACTGCTTCACGGGGAAAGACTTCCCTTTCCTCCATAGAAGGAATCACATATTCTTCATTTAGCCCTCTCTCCTCAGCACATTTCGCCAGTTCTTTCGCTGCAGCAATGCACATTTCATCAGTTATGGTCTGGGCTTGCACATCCAGGGTTCCCCGAAAAATGCCAGGAAAGCCAAGGGAATTGTTTACCTGATTGGGGAAATCGGAACGCCCGGTGGCAATAACTCTTGCCCCTGCCTCTTTTGCCTCCCAGGGCCAGATTTCAGGGATAGGATTGGCACAGGCAAAAACTATAGGGTCTTTAGCCATCTTTGCCACCCATTCCTTCTTAACCACACCCGGGCCAGATTTAGATAAGGCTATTAAAACGTCCATCCCTTCCATAACTTCGGGAATATATCCAGTTCTTCCCTCGATATTTGTCTTTTGGCAAAATTCCCACTTTTCTCTGTGGGTCTTTTTGAGTTCTTTTCTATTCTTATGGAGTGCTCCTTTACTATCACACATAATAATATTTTCTGGATTGGCTCCATAAGCAATTATCATCCTGGCAGTACTTATATTAGCTGCCCCTGCCCCTACCATGGCAATCTTCACTTTTTCTATTTTCTTACCCACGATTTTAAGACTATTAATTAGACCAGCCAGAGTTACAGCAGCTGTTCCCTGTTGGTCGTCATGCCAGACAGGAATTTCACATTCTTTCCTAAGGCGACGTAGTATCTCAAAACATTTTGGTTGGGCAATATCTTCAAGGTTTATACCACCAAATGATGGTTGTAGTAACTTTACAGTGTGAATGAACTCTTCCATGTCTTTAGTATCCAGACAGAGAGGGAAAGCATCTACGCCTCCCAGGTACTTGAAAAGGAGCGCCTTCCCTTCCATAACCGGCAAAGCTGCTTCCGGACCGATATCTCCCAGACCCAACACCCTGGTTCCATCAGAAATAACCGCCACAGTATTCCATTTGTTAGTGTAGGTGTAGACTAAATTTTTGTCTTTATGAATAGCCTTGCAAGGCGCTGCTACGCCAGGAGTATACCAGATTGCAAAATCATCAAAATTTCTCACACAGCACTTTGCTACTATCTTAATTTTCCCCCGATAAAAGGGATGCAGTCTCATCGCTTCTTTTGCTGGTTGGCTGGCTTTAGCCAAAAGTTCCTTTTCATCTACCATAGCACGTCTCCAGTTCCTCTGTAGTGTAGCCCTTTATGGGCGTAATTCTTACTTGGGCGACCATAAAGGTCGCCCCTACGCGACCCCAAAATCATTACGGGGACAAGCCCCTACACTACCAAATGACGCGGAGCTATCGCTCCGCTACTCCTTTTTTGTGATTTTTTGGGGGTGTGTTTAGAACTGTTTCAAAAATCTACGGTCATTCTCGAAGAACAAGCGCATGTCATCTATGCCATATCTCAACATGGCAATCCTCTCCACACCCATGCCAAAAGCAAAGCCAGTGTACTTCTTCGTATCGTACTTCACAAATTCAAACACTCTAGGATTGACCATGCCCGCACCCAGAATTTCCAACCATCCACTCTGTTTACAGACAGAACAGCCTTTACCTGCACAGATAACACATTGAATGTCAACTTCTACACTCGGTTCTGTAAAGGGGAAAAAACTGGGTCGAAAGCGAACTTTAGTCTCCGCACCGAACATTCGATGACAAAAGTGGGTAAGAACTCCTTTCAAGTGGGCAAAGCTGACCCCTTCATCAACCAGAAGTCCCTCCACCTGATGGAACATCGGCGAATGAGAAGCATCGACTGCATCTCGGCGGTAGCATTTGCCAGGGGCAATAATAGCTAAAGGAGGAGATTGCTTCTCCATAACCCGAATTTGAACTGGGGAAGTATGAGTGCGTAAAAGCACCCCTTCCTTTATATAAAGTGTGCTCCACATATCTCTTGCGGGATGGTGTAAATCCATGTTGAGAGCTTCGAAATTGTAATACTCTGTCTCCACTTCCGGACCGTCCACAATGCAAAATCCTAAAGAGACAAATATATTTTTAATCTCATCCAGGATTAAAGTAATCGGATGCTTTTTCCCTAAACTGAATTTTTTACCAGGCAACGTAATATCAATTGCTTCTTTCTCCTCTTTTACCTCTTCTTTCTTGAGTTCTATCTCCTTTTTCTTTTTGTTCCATTCACTAAACGCATCATTTCTAACCCGGTTGGCAAGTTCCCCGGCTTTCGGTCTCTGTTCGGCCGGTAGGCTGCTAATGGTCTTAAAAATCTCTATAAGTAGACCTTTTCTTCCCAGGTACTTAATCCTCAGTTTCTCTAACTCTTCGGGAGTAGTTATCCTGGCAATCTCTTGCCTAAATAATTTTCTTAACTCTTCTATTCTGTCTGCCATTTCTATCTCTTGCATCACTTCCCCACTATTTTTTCCAGATGTTTGCTCGCCAGTTGATGACCGGGATTGAGCTCCAGCGCTTTCGTATACATCCGGCTGGCTTCATCGGGTAAATTCTTACTTTCGTATACAACACCTAAGTTATAGTAAATTTCTGCATTCTTCTCGTCAATTTTAGATGCTTCTTTGAATTTCTCAATTGCTTCATTATATTTCTCGTTCAGAAAATAGAACTTACCCAATTCAATAAGTTTTTCTGCTTTTTCTTTTCGGTCTTTTATCTTGGCAATCTTTGCCTCAAGGTTATTAAAATCTCTCTTTTCCTCTCGAACCATCTCAGATTATCCTCCTCCCGAAGAGTCCGGAAATCTAACTCTTTTTCTTATAACTTTCTCAGTTTATCTATGTTTTTATTATCCCCCAGAACCACCAGAATATCGCCATCGGCAACTTCTTCCTCTGCTCCTGGAGTAATCAGAATCTCTTCTTTAAAATCGGACTCCCCTGTATCGGTCAAACAAGGAAGTTTCCTCTTAATGGCAATTATATCTACTCCATGTTTTGCCCGTACATCAATCTCTTTCAGGCTCCTTCCGATAAAACTTTTTGGAGCACGAACTTCCAGAATACTATATTCTGGAGATAAAGATATGTGTTCCAGAATGTCCGGGGCAGCAAGGTTCTCTGCAACTCTAACTCCCATATCTCTCTCAGGGAAAACCACACGCGTTGCCCCAACCTTGCGCAGCACAGTTCCATGAGAAGGAGAGACAGCTTTAGCCACAATAGTTTTAATCCCTAACTCTTTCATCAGGAGAGTTGTCAGAATGCTTGCTTCCATATTTTCCCCAGTAGAGACAATCGCTATATCCATTTTGTCCACACCCAGGGCACGCAGAGCCTTCTCATCGGTTGCATCGGCCTGCACTGCTTGTGTAACGATGTCAGATATCCCTTTAACTTTCTCTTCACCTTCGTCAATCGCCAGAACCTCACAGCCTCTTTCTGCAAGAGCCTTAGCTACAGAGGCTCCGAAAATCCCCAAACCAAGCACAACACATTGTTTCATCTTGTTCAACCTCCTTACCCCACCAGTACCCTTTTTTCTGGATAGCGAAACCTCAGGTCTTTCACTTCACTCATCATCGCCACTCCAATGGTAAGAGGTCCCAACCTTCCCACAAACATAGTAACAATCAACAATGTCTTGCCCAGACTGGAAAGTCCACTGGTAATTCCTGTGGACAACCCTACTGTGCCGAAAGCAGACATAGTCTCAAAAAAGGCCCTGATGAAGCTATAACTTTCGCTACTGGTAATAATCACAGTGATAATAACAATAAAAAATATTGATAAGAAACCAACCACAAAAGACTTATTAATAACCTCCCCTGAAATGCGACGTTTGAAAAGCGTAACATCCTTTTTTCCTTTCAGAGTAGCCCATACCGTAGCCAGCATAACTCCAAAAGTAGTAGTCTTAATCCCTCCGCCAGTGCCTCCAGGTGAAGCACCGATGAACATTAAAATAATGGTAAGAAATAAACTTCCCTGCATCATTCCCCCGACATTGACCACACTAAACCCCGCTGTGCGCGGTGTCATTGTTTGAAACAGAGAGGCCATAATTTTCTCTCTTCCTGACAATCCCCCCAGTGTCAAAGGATTTTTATATTCCAAGAGAAAGAAGCCAACTCCTCCCAAAACAATCAAGGTCAATGTAATGGATAAGACCATTTTTGTGTGCACTGAAAATTGGGGAAACTTACGATGCCTCAAATAATAGAGGTCGCTGACCACAACATATCCCAGTCCTCCGATGAAGAACAAAGACAGAACAGTCAGACAAATAACCATATCTCCCCGAAACCCTATCAAACTGTCGCTAAACAGGGAAAAACCTGCGTTGCAAAATGCTGAAACAGCGTGAAATATTCCCAGATATATTGCTCTGGAAACAGGGTATTGTCCCATCCAGCGTAAACTCAAAATCACCGCCCCAATAACTTCCAGGACAAGGGTTATCTTTAGAACATGTTTTGCAAACTGAACCACACCTCCCAGACTAAATTGAGGCATCGATTCCTGCATTATTAATCTTTCTTTAAGAGTTATTGTCTTGCCAATAAGCAAAAGCAGAAAAGTAGCCATAGTCATGTAACCCAGACCACCTATCTGGATTAGCAAGAGAATAACAATCTGCCCAAACAAGGAAAAATAACCGCCGGTATCATGAACTATTAAACCGGTAACGCAGACAGCGGAAGTTGCCGTAAACAGAGCGTCAACAAGTGGTTGACTCTTTCCACTGGCAGTAGCTTGCGGCAGAGAGAGAAGAATCGTGCCAATAAGGATAACGATTAAAAATCCAAGGACGACTATTTGAGGAGGAGAAAGCGACTGATTTTTAGCCATAGATTCCCCATTTTGGTCGGGCACTCTTTAGAGTGCCGTTTTCGTCACCGCACCCTGTCCCAAGACCGGGATGGGATCGGGAAAGGGCAACCGACCAATTAACTAAGAACCTTACGCTTCTGGGATTTCTTTCTTATTCGCCTCAAGGGCAATAGCCACTAATTGAGAAAAGGCATTTGTATCGTTCACCGCCAAATCGGCTAAAATTTTTCGGTTAATTTGAACTTTCGCCTTTCTCAGACCGCTTATAAACTGACTATAAGACATACCATTCAAGCGGGAAGCAGCATTTATTCTGATAATCCACAGAGAACGAAAATCCCTCTTCTTCCTTCGGCGATCCCTGTAGGCATACTGCAGACCTTTGTCCAGTTGTTCTGTTGCATGGCGATAAAGATGCTTCTTGCCCATCCGATACCCTTTGGTTAACCGAAAGAGCTTCTTCTTTCGCCTTCTGGTAGTTACACCACCTTTTATCCTCACCATTGTCCTAACCTAACCCCATACATAATTTTGGTACAAAAATTCCCGATTGAAAATAGGGACTTCAGGACTTCGTCGTTCGCAATGACAGCATAATCTTCATGCATACGGTAAAAGTTTCTTTACCAATCTACTATCTCTGTGAATCGATGTGCTTGATTTTCTCAACTTTCTCAATCTTTTAGAACTCTTTTTTGTTAATTTATGCCGGGCACCCGCTCTCTTGTGTTTAATTTTGCCCTTAGACGTAAATTTAAACCTCTTTTTAGCACCACTATGAGTCTTTATCTTAGGCAAAATCGCCTCCTATGTGAATCAGCCTGTGCTTCCCGATTCATCGGGACGTTCGCTACGCTCTCGTTTCCCCGGGGCGCTCAAGCGTCTTCCGCCCGTCGCTAACACAGAGCTCCTTATTCGTCGCTCCAGCGGTCCTTCGGACCCGGGGCGCTCACCGTCTCGCGCCCGTCGCTAACACGGAGCTCCTTATTCGTCGCTCCAGCGACCCTTTCCGTCCACAAATTCTACTCTTTCTTTTGTTCAGTCTGTACCTTTTTCTTGGGAACAAGCAACATCGTCATTCGATACCCGTCCAAACGAGGTTCCTGCTCACAGTTGGCTATGGAAGAAAAATTTTCCTTGATTGTTTCCAGAACTTTTCTCCCTAAATCAGCGTGACTGGTTTCCCTTCCTTTGAAATTAATTGTGACTTTTACCTTGCGTTCGGTCTCCAAAAACTCCTGGATGTGCTTCGACTTAACATCCAAATCGTGTTGCCCTATTGTGGAACGCATTCTCACTTCTTTTAACTGACCAACCCTCCTGTGTTTATGCGTCTCCTTCTTCTTCCTCTTCTGCTCATAACGGTACTTGCTATAATTCATAATTTTGCAAAGAGGAGGTGTCTGCCCAGGAACAATCTCTACTAAATCCATCTGTTTACTACGGGCGGCAAGCAAAGCTTCTTTGATTTCTACAACCCCTTGCATCTTACCTTCTTCATTAATCAACTTAACCTGTTTATCTCTGATGTTTTCATTTACTCGCAACTTCGCTTTTTTTACTATAAGCCATCACCTCCTAGAATATAAAAAAAGTCCGCCATAGACGGACCTCACAGTTTCCTATCTCAAAAATGACAACCTTTTCGGAATTTCCTTAAGGTGAGGCATAGCCTACTTCCGAACTTTTATACAAAATATCTCTCTCGCTTGTCAAGTGAAAAAATATATTATTTATAACCAGAACTTTGGGTTTTTTTCATGAACTGTCTCAAAAATTTCTTATTTGTCTTCTTCCAGCTCCTAATTAAATATCTGCATTATTGGGTTTATCTTCTATTTTTTATCTCTTCCGATATGTCTTCAATGAATTGGTTAACCTTAACAGGACCAAGGTCTTTCTGGTCCCTTCTTCTTACAGCGACTGTCTCTGATTCCACTTCCCTCTTTCCAATGACTAACATATAGGGAATTTTCTGAAGCTGCGCATTGCGAATTTTTTTATCTATTTTCTCATTAGCAAAATTTGCTTCCACTCTTATAGACTTTTCTTTCAACCGATTATAGACTTTCTGACTATACTCCTTCTGTAAGTCGGTAATAGTTAGAACCGTTGCCTGCACAGGAGCAAGCCAGACGGGAAAAGCACCTCCATAATGTTCTATTAGAACTCCAAAGAATCTCTCCAGGGAACCCAAAAGTGCCCGGTGAATCATTATTGGTCGGCGACGTTGCCCACTGATGTCTATAAAATTAATATCAAACCTTTCGGGAAGATTAAAATCCACCTGAATGGTGGAACATTGCCATGCTCGACCCAATGAGTCTTTTATTTTTATATCTATTTTGGGTCCATAGAAGACCCCCTCGCCTGGATTAACCACATAGGCAAGTTTTACTTTCTCCAGTGCCTTCTTTAATGCACTTTCTGCCTTTTCCCAACTCTCCAGAGTTCCCACATATTTTTCTGGCCGTGTACTTAAAGCAACATCATAATCGGAAAAGCCAAATGTCCTTAACATGAAAAGAACAAACTTAATCACCCCTACAATCTCATCTTCTAACTGTTCAGGACGACAGAAAATGTGAGCATCATCCTGAGTAAACCCACGAACCCGCATAAGGCCATGCAGGACTCCCGAACGCTCATAGCGATACACAGTTCCCAGTTCTGCCCAGCGAATTGGCAAATCACGATAGCTTCTCACCTTAGTTTTATAAATCAGTATATGTCCGGGACAATTCATTGGTTTAATTATATACTTCTGCCCCTCGATGTCCATAGGCGAATACATATACTCCTGATAGAAATCGACGTGACCGGAGGTTTGCCACAAATCTATTCTGGCAATATGGGGAATATCTACCAGCTCGTATCCATTTTTTAGATGTTCCTCTTCCCAAAAATCTTCTATTACTTTCCTGATACGTGAGCCCTTAGGATGCCAGTATATTAGTCCAGCTCCTGCTCTCTCGTGCATGCTGAAAAGGTCAAGCTCAACCCCTAATTTGCGATGGTCCCTCTTTTTAGCTTCTTCCAGCAAATATAGATATTTATCCAGCTCCTCCTGGGTAAAAAATGTTGTTCCGTAGATTCTCTGGAGGCTCTCCCTCTTCTCATCACCCCGCCAGTAAGCACCAGCAACGCTTAACAACTTAAAATATTTTACCTTATCTGTCGACTTGACATGGGAACCTCGGCAGAGATCAATAAAGCCTCCCTGCTCGTAAATGGTTACCTTCTCATCATCCATTCCTTCTATCAGCTCAACTTTATACTTTTCCCCTCTATCACCAAAGAATTTCAGCGCCTCTTCTCTCGACTTTTCAGAACGAACGAAGGGATAATTCTTTTTGATAATATCTTTCATCTTTTCAGTAATTTTTTCTAAATCTTGGGGAGTAAAAGGCTCCCTCTTATCAAAGTCATAGTAAAAACCATCAGCAATAGGTGGTCCGATAGCAAGCTTTACACCAGGAAAAAGTTCAGTAACTGCATGCGCCATAATATGGGAACAGGAATGGCGCAGTGCCTCTAAATCTTTCTCAATTTTTTCGTTTCTCTTAGCCACTTGCGTCTCCTAACTATAATCAAGAACTCTAAAATTATTGGTGGGCGGTACTGGACTTGAACCAGTGACCTCATGGATGTCGACCATGCACTCTAACCACCTGAGCTAACCGCCCAAAAAATAAAAAAAGTGCCAGGTACTTTTTGGTTCTGGAGTCCGCCCGAAAGAGGCTGTGTCGTAACCCTAATTCTGGTAGTCGCAGGCTTTAGCCTGCGCAATTTCCCCGTCGAGAACGCAACCTGAAGGTTACGGCTACCAAACAAAAAATCTAATTATGACACAGCCTCGAAAGGGCGGAATAAAAAAGGATATGTACTTTTTTGCTTCTGGACTCCTCCCAAAAGGGAGGGATGTACTTCACCTTGCTTTCGCAAGGACTCCAGGGTTTTGGAGTAGCGAAACTTGTTTCGCGTCAACGCACCGCAAGCGGTGCTACTCCAATTATTGGAGTCCGTCCGAAAGGGCGGAATCTAGTTTTCCCCCGATTTCATCGGGGGACTCCAGAAATTTCTGGAGGCGCGGGACGGATTCGAACCGTCGAATAAAGGTTTTGCAGACCTCTCCCTTAGCCACTTGGGTACCGCGCCATAAATGATAATAGTATTGGGTTTTTTATTTATAGCACAATTAACTGCTTTTGTCAATAATATCCAATCGCCGTCTCGAAAAGTAAAACGAACGGAAGGAATAAAATTTGAACTGCTCCGGCAAATTAAAAAGCGGGGTGACCTCACATTAGAGACCCCGCTTAAATAAATCCCTATTCAGTTGTCTACGTGAGGTCATTACTCTCTTTCAAAAGTGTTCACTAAAATGTCCAAACCATAGTAAAATTGACAAAAAATTACAAAGATATCAAACGTCTTTTTTATCGTTTTTATCGTCGACAGAATGGTTTCCAGACGAGAAATCTTGAGAATTATTTTTTGGTTTTACTATGATTCCATTATGTCCGAGCGCCTCTTACCAGGAGCGCCGTCCGCCACCACCACCGCCACCGCGTCTTCCTCCACCTCCACCTCCACCTCCACGGCCTTGGGGACGAGGGCGAGCCTCATTAACCTTAAGTGGTCGTCCCTTTAACTCCTTGCCATTCGCTCCGGTGATCGCGGACTGGGCTTCAGCTTTAGCGGGCATTTCCACGAATCCGAATCCTCTTGATTCGCCACTGAACTTGTCCTTAATAATAGCGGCGGTTTCGACCTTCCCAAAGGCTTCAAAAGTTTGTCGTAAATCCTCTTCGGTGACATCACGCGACAGATTGCCTACGTAGATGTTCATTTTCACCTCCTTTAAATTACTCAATACCAATAACCTTTATATCGAAAGTAAGATCCCTTCCGGCTAAAGGATGATTGAGGTCAACAGTTATGCTATTCTCAGTTATGTCTGTTACTGTCCCCGGCATTGCTCTTCCAGTTTGGTCTTGTAGTTTTATCATTATACCTTTCTCAGGTTTAAAATTTTCGGGTAAAGAATTTTTGGGGAACTCCCTTATTGCAGTTTCATCTCTTTTCCCATAAGCATCTTCCGTTTTTAGAGTTACTTTCTTTTCTTCATTCAATTTCATTCCTTCTACTGCTTTATCAAAGCCGGGTATTATTTGTCCACTTCCCACAGTAAACTCTAATGGCTCTCCCTCCTTTGACTTATCAAATATAGTCCCATCCTGTAGTGTTCCTGTATAATGGACTTTGATTCTATTTCCTTTTTTAACCAGCGCCTTTTCATCTCTTTTCTCTGGAATTACTTTTCTTGGCAATATTTTTTCTGCCTCTTTCACTGAAGGTTGTTTTTCTTCTTTCCTACCACATCCATTAATTAGAACCAATCCCATTATTAAAAATAATACTAAAGTGATTTTCATTACTTTCATTTGCAGACCTTTTCCTTAGCCACTTGGGTACCGCTCCACAGGAGAAGATAAAGAGCGGGCGATGGGTTTCGAACCCACGACCTTTTGCTTGGCAAGCAAACGTTCTACCAGCTGAACTACGCCCGCAGATTCTTAGGGGCCTCTGGAAACCTAATAATTCCCCTCACCTTTATCCTCTCCCCCAAGGGGAGAGGAGCTTCAAGTCCCTTATCAACCCAACTGGTGGGCAGGGCGGGACTTGAACCCGCACAGGTTACCCCATACGCCCCTCAAACGTACGCGTATACCAATTCCGCCACCTGCCCAACATGGAAATCATATATAAAATTTCGTCACCCTGAAGGGCGACCGACCTGTATCCTGTCACTCTAAAGGGTAACCGACCTGTTCCTACTTACTTAGGCTGGACTGGTTCTGGTAGTCAAGGTGTCTCAGGCTTGACGGGTGGCACTTCCGGACCAGCTGTTTCCTTTTTGGGTTCCTCGGGGACTGCTGCTGGAACAGCTGGCTCTTTATAGATAATTGTGCTTAATGGTCTACGGACAGAAATTATAGTTAAAGTTAGAGAAGTGCATATAAACAGGATGGCGAAGACCACGGTCAATTTTTTCATAAAAACATCTCCTCCTCCGCCACCGAAAATCGCCTCACCTCCGCCTCCTCCTCCGAATAAGCCTGATAGACTGGCGCCTTTTCCTACCTGTAAGAGCACAATCAAAATCAAACATATAGAAACAATAATATGGACTACTAATATTAAAGTTGTCATTCTTTATCTCCTCGCTTATCTTTCAAAGAGGCAATTCCCGGTAATTCCTTTCCTTCCAGAAACTCTAAGGCTGCTCCACCTCCGGTGGAAATATGCGATACATTCTCCTGGAGTCCGGATTTGGTAACAGCAGCAACGGAATCTCCTCCACCAACAATTGATATACTGCCTTTCTTGGTAGCTTCGGCAATTGCCTCAGCGATTGCTTTTGTCCCCTGACTAAATTTATCTATTTCAAAGATACCCATTGGTCCATTCCAGAGAATCGTTTTAGCAGACTTAATTGCCGAAGAGAACCGCTTAACAGAGAAGGAACCTATGTCGACTCCTATCCATCCTTCGGGAATGGCGACTTCTGAGATTTCTTTACTCTCAGCATCTTCAGAAGCTTTATTAGCAATAATGTGGTCAAGAGGTAATAGAACCGTTACTTTCTTTTTAGAAGCCTGTTTTAATATTTCACCTGCGGTATCAATTTTATCTTCCTCTACCATTGAACTACCTGTTCCTATATTCTCTGCTCTCAAGAAAGTGTAGGCCATAGCACCGCCTAAAATCAAGGAATCTACTTTAGACAATAATTTATTTATAACTCCAATCTTGGTGGATATCTTGGCTCCTCCCAGAATAGCCAAAAAAGGTCTTTCTGGTTCTTCTAAAGCCTGCTTCAGATATTTTATCTCTTTCTGTAATAGAAAGCCAGCGCCAGAAGGTAAATGCCTGGGCACTCCCGATGTGGAAGCATGCGCCCTGTGCACAGTGCCAAAGGCATCCTGGATAAATACATCGGCCAGTGAGGCGAGTTGCTGAGCGAACTTTTCATCATTTGTTTCTTCTCCTGAACGGAACCGCAAATTTTCTAAAAGAAGGACTTCTCCCCCTTTCAACTCCCTGGCCATCTTCTCTACATCAGGACCGATACAGTCAGGCGCCATAAGAACCTCAAGATTCAAAAGCTCTCCTAATCTTTCGGCAACCGGTTTCAAGCTTAATTTCGGGTCTACTTTCCCTTTAGGTCGACCAAGATGGGACATCAGAATAACTGCGCATTCTCTTCCCAGAGCGTATCTGATTGTAGGTAGAGCAGCTTGAATTCGGGTGTCATCCGTAATTTTTCCCTTGTCATCTAAAGGAACATTGAAATCGCAACGAATTAAGACTTTCTTGCCTTCTATTTCCAGGTCGGAAATTGTTAATTTCTCCATTATTTTTACCTTTTTCGTAAGCTAGAGCTAAAGGCTCTGACCTTGAGGCTCGAGCCGGCAAGGTCGCCTCTATTGAGTTGCCACCTTTTCCTTGGACCCGCTTTTGGCTTCTGACTTCACCATATAACTAACCAGATCATTCACTCTACAAGAATAAGCCCACTCATTATCGTACCAGGCGAGAACCTTTATCATCTTGCCTTCTACCACTCTTGTGGAGAGACCATCTACTATGGCAGATTTATTGTTTCCATAAAAATCGCGGGATACCAATGGCTCCTCGGTATAATCGAGATACTTACTCAGCTTTCCCTGGGAAGCCTCCTTGAAGACCTTATTCACCTCATCCACGGTCGTTTCTCTTTTCGCCTCGACGACTAAATCGACCACAGAGACATTAGGAGTAGGTACGCGTATTGCCATACCATCCATCTTGCCCTTTAATTCGGGCAGAACCAATCCTATAGCTTTTGCCGCGCCGGTAGTGGTAGCAATAATGGACAGAGTAGCTGCTCGAGCACGGCGTAAATCCTTATGGGGAAAGTCGAGAGTAACCTGGTCATTAGTAATAGAATGGATGGTAGTCATCAATCCCCGCTCAATCCCGAACTTATCCAGAAGAACTTTGGCTACTGGCGCCAGGCAGTTTGTGGTACAGGAAGCGTTGGAAACAACATCGTGTTTGGAGCTGTCGTATTTATCTTCATTTACTCCCATAACCAAAGTGAGAGCCTCCCCTTTTGCCGGGGCAGTAATCACTACCTTCTTCGCTCCTGCTGCTAAATGGGCTTTAGCTTTTTCCGGGTCGGTAAATCTTCCAGTAGACTCTATGACGAAATCCACACCCAAATCTTTCCAGGGAAGCTGGGCTGGATCCTTCTGGGACAAGACTTTTATCTCTTTCCCATCTATTAAAATGGAGCTGTTCTTTACCTCTACCTTGCCCTTAAAAGTACCAAAAGTTGAATCGTATTTAAACAGATGTGCCAAAGTTTTAGCATCGGTCAAATCATTAACTGCCACAAAATCGAGCTCCTTCACACCTTCAGTAATGGCTGCTCGTAGCACCAGCCTTCCAATCCTTCCAAATCCATTAATACCCACCTTTGTTGCCATTTATCACTTACCTCCTTTTATAACTTACTCTCCATTATATAAATTCACCCAATAAAGTCAAGATTTTTTTCAAATTCTACATTCCATGGGCCAAAACCAGCGCGTAAACTTCACTAACTCCTGCCCTCTTTAACGTTTTGGCACATTCATCTAGGGTTGCGCCTGTAGTTGCCAGGTCGTCTAATAGTAGAACTGTCTTTCCTGCAATTGTGGCGACGTCTTCTTTGACTGATTCTGAGATTTCAAAGGCACAGGAAAGGTTCTCAAACCTCTCCTTCTTGTTCAGTTCAAACTGGGGCTTGGTTTTCTTTCTTCTTTTCACTAAATTGGTCAATATTGGTTTATTTACCGCTTCTCCCAAAACCCGGGCTAAAAGTTCTGCCTGGTTGTAACCCCTCTTCTTCTGCCTGGCCTTCTCCAGTGGTATGGGAATAATATAATCGAATTTTTCTTCTTCCAGGTACTCCTCCACAAAATCGACCATGAGTTTCCCCAATGGATTGGCCAAATATTTCTTCTCTTTATATTTAAATTGATGTATCAACTTCCTCAACACCCCATCATATACTGCTACTGACCATATCTCTTCTAAGGATAGCCTTATGTCAATTGGCCGGTTGAGATAGATAATCCTGCTCCAGCAATCTCCGCAGACATGGTCTTTATTATCGGCTGTGAGCAACCTTCTGCAGTTGATACACTGAAGGGGAAAGAAAAAATTCAAAAGAAGTTCCCAGAAAGTAGCCAAAAATCTCTCCTTTTTTTCTGACCCCATTTTTCCAAATAATATCTTTTTATTTTATTTTTTTCAAGAGTTTTTCTCTTCACCTCTATAAAAAAGACCGCTAATGCCATAATTAATTAGCGGTCTTTTCATAGATTAAGCAGTTCCCGGAATCTTGAACCTCAGGAGCTCGTTTTGGCCAGTTCTCCCCTGGCTATCTTTCCTGTCTTTGTCTTGGGAAGACTCTCCCTGAACTCAACTTCCTTGGGAACTTTGTAGTCTGCCATTTTCTCACGACAGTAATCGATTATCTCCTTATTCGTAGCTTCCATTCCCTCTTTCAGGGCGACAACTGCTCTTATTCTCTCACCTCTTTTTGGGTCAGGAGCACTCACTACTGCCACTTCTTTTATCTTGGGATGGTGGTGAAGAACGTCCTCAACCTCGGAAACATAGACCATCAATCCTCCCACATTTATCCTGTCCTGTTTCCTTCCCACAATGTAGATATAACCATCCTCGTCTCTCCGCGCTAAATCGCCAGTGTGTAGCCAGCCATCCTTGATTATCTCCTCAGTGGCTTCAGGGTCATTGTGATACCCTTTCATTACGTGTGACCCACGAGTAACTATCTCACCAACCTCTCCCACGGGAAGTTCATCTCCATCCTCATCTACTATCTTCACTTCCTTGCCCGGCATTGGCTTGCCAATGTTTCCCAAGGGAGCATTGCTGTCGGGTGACTCGAGGGTAAGTAGAGGCGAAGTCTCAGTTAACCCATAACCTTGACAACATCGTCTTAATCTCAGTTTTTCTCCAAGTTCCTTGACCAGCCCGGGAGTTGAATACGCGCCCATAAGGGCGACAGCTTTCAAGCTGGACAAGTCGTACTTTTCAAATTGATTCAACTGTATCAATGCATTGGCCATAGGGGGCACAAAATGGAGCTTAGTTACGCGGTTCTTCTCTACAGTCTCCAGCCATTTCCTGGGATTGAAAGCCCCTAAGATTGAAGTGGCAACCCCCATCACAATCGTCTGATTGAAAAGAATAGGTCCACTTATATGGGATGCGGGTAATGAGAGCATATAGACATCGTCCTCGGTGGTTTTCCATATAGCGTGCATATCTTTAGGGAACCAGTCCAGGTTACCAAAAGTTACCATTACTCCCTTTGGCTTGGCAGTAGTCCCTGAAGTATAGAGATAAAGAGCTGTATCTCCATCCTCAACTTCCACGGGAATAACTCGGGAGGAATCTTTATCTCTCATCTCTTTGAAAGATTTACACCCTTGTTTCACTTCTTCTCCCACCACGATGATGCTTTTTATACTGGGAATTTCTGCTCTCATGGAGAGAAACATATCCTGAAACTGGCTGGTGGTAATAACTACCGCTGGTTTAGCGTCACCAAAAATTAACTTTACTTCCTCCTCTTTAAGCCTCACATCGAGTGGAGCATGAATAGCTCCAACTTTCAGGATAGCATAATAACTTAAAGCAATCTCCATTGCATCGGGCAGAAAAGTGACCACGCAGTCACCTTTCCTCACACCCTCCCCAATTAGACCTGCGCTTAGATTGTTCACCAGACGGTCGAGCTCCCGGAAAGAGACTTTCTCATCCTCAAAAAATATGGCCACCTTGTCTCCGAACTTACTAACACTTTCTTCCAGAACCTTTCCTATATTCATTTTCATCCTCCTCCTTTCTCCCTTAGAATCCAAATCTTAATTCAAAAAACAGCTCGTCTCTCTCAGCAAACTGCCCATAAAGATTCTTGGGTTTACCTTCAAAAATATGGACACCGGCAACTGCTACGAGACTATCCAGAATTTCAAACTGCACCTTAGGAGTTATTTTCCAGTCATTATCCAATCCATATATCACCAGGACCTCTGGCTTGAGCCTCTCATGCATAAAATCTGTAGAGAGCTTCAGGCTTAACATAGTAGTTACCTGATCCATTGGACCCAATGTTGGTCCAAACAGGAGACTATTGCCCTGATAACTTGCCTTGGATGTAATGAACTGGATGAATTGCAGGCTGGCAAGCCAGTTTGTCACCAGAGACTTATCGAATCCCAGGACATAGTTAAAGTTGTCCAGTTTCACTGGAGGACCTGCAACTCGACCATCTGTTCCGTAGTAAGTAGGAACGTCTTGAATGTAAGCAAATTCACCCCTTATGGTCAAACCAGAAAGTGCCCCTTTAGTCAGGGCTTTGGTGAACGAAGCTCCATATAGGTATATCCGCTCATACCTCTTCTGAAGATTCAAGGTATCTGCAGGTCCAAACCAAGAATAATTGGCTCCTGGAAGATAGAATCCATACAGGAAATTGAGAGTATATTCGAATCCTCCCAATACATCAAGCCAGCGAAAACCTATAGTGGTATCCGACAAATCACTCCAGGGATCTGGCTTTACTTCTTCGTGGAAGGAAACCTTCGCGCCCGGCGGCCCGTTAATAAGCCAATTAACCACACTCGCTTGACCAAGCACTGATGCCCGGAAAGTAAAGGGAGCGCCTACAGGCGGAATGTAGTTTGCTTGGAAATCTGGAATAAACAGACACTGAAAAGTTCCGTTAACCGTTGGCGCATACTCTAACTTAACCATCCACAGAGGTATGCGGCTGTCAGCATAGTCATCGAGGGTGAACTCTCTCATATCAGTAGGATTTACTGCATCCAATATCTTCACACCATCGGCAGTTCCCCAGACCACCTGCTGTCTTCCTAACCTGACATCCAACCTGTCGGAAAGGAAATCCACATACAACTCCCTGAGCCAATCATTGGTAACATCTGTGCGGTAAAGTTCGCTTTTCACAGGTTCATATTGTTCTTCAGCGTCGAAGACACCGTCATAGAAAAACCTGAAAAGCCCAAATAGATGTAGATATTCTGTTGGTGTATATTCTACTCCCATCTGGACTGTATTCTCAATCTTCATAAACTCGCCCATTTTCAGATGGCTCGCTGTCTCATTCTTTATTACCCCGGAAATGGTAACATTTTCAGCAACATCGATACCATAAACTGAAGATGCCACCAAAACCATAAGCCCAATAATTAAAAATCTACTAACTCCTCGCTTCATCTTTAACCTCCTTAGAATTCAAGAATTCTTATTTTCGTCACCCTAAAGCGACCGACCTGTTCAGAACCTTACCATTTACTTCTCATCAAAGTCTTTTCTGTAAACAACCCTTCTTTCAATCCCGAATCAAATTTTATCTCATCAAATGTAATAATTGTTTTATGCCCGGTTCTCACGTTCTTACATTCCAGTAATGTCTGAGGTAAGTACCCCTTTTGGTACTCTTGATATTCTCTAAAGAGTGTCCTTGCTTTTCTCTCCAGGGGATCGTAAATCTCATCGTAGATACTGGCTCCTGTATTCTTGTCAATCCAGACAATCCGTTTCGAATAATACCAATCTTTTCTCTTTGGTTTTGCTTCCACCAGGTAGCAATCCAAACCCTCATAATAGGTCTTTCCCGTAAACTCAGAGTGGTAACCTTCAAATTTTTTATTCCCAATGATTTCATAAGTTTCGTCTTCCCACCTGCGGATGGTAATCTCTTCGGTAGTAAAATCAGTTCCCATAAAGGAATCATCTGCTTGCGACTGAGAGATTCTCCTTATCTTTCTCAAACTGGGTAGCCACAGCCAGACGTCCTGTTCCTTTTTCGGGTCGATGTAAGTCCAGGTTAAAATTGCCAGACCTTTTACGTTGCCTGGCTCGGTGAACGCCACCACATCCTTATAGTCTATCCCATCGCTCTTTCTATTCAAAGTAATGCGCGACCTCAAAAATTTCCTATGTCTCTTAAAACCTCCCTTAGTAATCAACCACACATGGCCTGTGCTCTGGTAGTCCTGGGCAAATTTAGTGTGCTTGATATAGTACTTTATCTTCATTAATTCATCGGCTGAAATTCCTTCGTACGGTTTATCAATGGCACTCGCAAGCTGAGTCAAAACCAAAACCAGACCGCAAACCAGAAAAAACAATTTTAAAGACTTCATCTTTCATCTCCTTTCTTTATATTTTAATTTAGAAAATAACCAATCTATCTTTCCTTTCTTTATCACCTCCTTTCGCTTCGCTCAATCCGGCCGGGGTTCTCACTATCTCGAACCCGTCGCCAGACCTGTCGCTCCTTACTCGTCGCGACGGCGACCCTTCCGCTTCGCTTCAGTTCCCGATTTATTCATCGGGACCCTCCTTTTTGCACCTTATTACTGCCTCTCCCCTTGGGGGAGAGGGGAGGGTGAGGGGGAATTATAAATTTTGGTTTGAAAATAGAAATAAGAGCAGGAAGCAGAATCAATGCACCGAGCATATTCAATAGGAGAAGTGCCCCGAGAATAACTCCCAACCTGGCTTGTAAGCGAATATTGGAAAATACCCAGGAGAAGACTCCCAGAGCCACTGTTGCTCCTGTAAAGAATACAGCTTTCCCTGAAGTCTCCAGAGAAGTATATATTGCTCTTTCGAATGGCAATCCTTGTCTCAGCTCTTGCCTGAGACGACTGGTGACATATATCCCATAATCTACTCCCAATCCTATTCCCAAAGCGGCTACAGGTAATGTTTCTACTGTTAAGCTCACTCCCAGAAGACCCAGAGTTCCAAAAGTCAAAAGCACCCCCAGAACCAGAGGTATCAAAAGTAGAATCCCGGCAACATACGACCCATAAGCAACCCAAATACAAATAAATACTATTGAAGATAATTGTATTATGTTTTGGGGCAAGACCTTTCTAATAATCTCATTTATAGCTGCCAGAATTCCGATATCTCCTCCTGGATAACGGAATTCAAAATTCTGAACCTTATGATTCTTATCCACCCACTCTTTAGTTGCAGTCAGTACTTTGTTTATGGTCCCTGCCTTATGGTCTTTCAAATCAAATTTGATGTTGGCATACTTGTAATCAGGACTAACCACAGGGTCAAAATCACCGGGAAATGCAGTCATGGAGTAGAGGAAGAGATATTCTGCTATGGTTTGGCTCTTCTCAGGAACTCTTAAATATCTGGGGTTGCCGCCAAACATTGCAAAGTTAAGGCCCTTAATATAATCTACTAAGGAGAGGGAATGCCCTGCTTCAGGGATTTTCTCCTTTACGTAATTCGTAAGTGACTCCATTTCTAAAAGTGTCTGAGAATCTACCAGGCCTTCCTCTTCTTTACCTTCAATTAACACGTAATATGGGCTGGAGCCGGCAAATTTATTGCTTATCATCGTCTCGGCAACATTATAGGGAGAATTGCGGTAGAGAGATGCCGAACCAGGTTCATTATCCCCGACTACAATTCTGGAAGCACCTATCGTTCCCACCACTCCCAGGACGAGGAAAATACCTACCACTGCCCATCTGGAAAGGCGGTGTATACTCAAAGAGGATATTTTTCCCAGAATCCTGTTCAGCAAATTGAATTTTTCCTCTCGCTCAACCTCCTTTCTTTTAGGAGAAGGAAGAAAAGAAAGGATTGCAGGTATAAAGGTTACAGTAGTGAAGAAGATACTTAACACTCCTGCTCCGGTAGCCAGAGCCATACTCCTAATCATTGCCAGAGGGACTATAAGAAGAGAAAGAAAACCCAATCCATCAGTAACAAGGGAAGTGCAGGCGGGAACAAAGAGAGACTGAAGTGTTTCCTGAGAGGCTTCTTTGCTGGAAAGATGCTTCAGTTCATCTTCATAATATCTCTTTATAAATTGAACAGAGTGGCTTATCCCCAAAGCCAGTACCAGAAAGGGCGTAAGTATGGTGGTTGGACCAAGCTTATATCCTGAAAGAGTAAGAATACCTAACCCCCAAACAGTAGCCATAAGACTGGAAGCAAGGGGAAGGAGAATTCCTCTCTTAGACCGGAAAGCAATGTATAAGATTAGAATCATTACAATTAGCGTTCCCATAAAAATTTTCCCCATTTTGGGAGTATAGAAGTCAAGCCATCCTTCCAATATCGGTCTTCCACCAATGTATATATTGTTATTGGAATCCTTCTCTTCCTCAATAATCTGTTGAACCTGGCGAAAGATTCTTCTCGAGGAGACATCCGATTCAAAATCAGCCTGAATTAGCGTGCTTTTGAAATCTTTCGATACAATGGGTCCATAAATCATAGGATTCCGGACAATAGTCTCTTTCAGTCTTTCCATTTCTTCAGCCGACTTCGGCGGATACCTCATAAGTCTTCTTGCTCCAAATCCCTCAGCAGTCGCTTTCACACTCTTGATTTTCCTCGCTGAAAGGGAAACAACTCTACCAGCATTTATTCCATTGAGAAGGTATAATTTCTTCGTGATGCTATGGACTTTACTGAGAGTGGAATAATTAAATATATCTCCTTCTTTTACTTCAATGGCAATAGAGATTTGATTCAATCCACCGAAGATATGGGTAAGTTGTCTTTGCACTGCAAGGTAGGGATGTTTCTGGGGAGCAAAATCACCTAAATTGGTCTGCAAAGTTAAATGTCTCAGTTGATAGGCAAATAAAATAGTCAAAGCCAAAGAAATAAGAATAAATACTATCCTGTGACGAATGACAAATCTGGCAAAAAACTTGGAAAAATTATTCAACCGATTTCCTCCGCGCTTGTTAAGCAAATTGTTTTATCAATCTCTCTGTGAATCTGATTTCGGACTTGGCACTCTCCAGAGAATGCTCTGTAATAGCAATCATATGGTACAGGGCTTTCTCTTTCTGAAGAGTCTTTTCTCTATTCTCCGCCCAGGTTTTTATTCCTCTTAATCCATTCAACCTGTTTTCCAGTCTCCTCTTGACTATTTTAGGATTCCCATATTGGAGAAAGTAAAGCGAGAGGTCTATATTCAGGTAGGGTCTCTGAATAACGAGAAAATTCTTATTTAGCAGTTTAGCAAACTCTTCTTTCCCCTTTTTAGTAACCCTATAGACATACTTCTCAGGACGCCTCCCTGCCTTTCCCGCTCTCTTGGAAACCATACCCTTCTCTTCTAACTTCTTCAAAGGATAGTAAACCGATTTGACATTTATGCCAGTAAATTGACTTACTACATTATTAATCTCTTTTTTTATTTCATAACCGTGTTTCGGACCTTCCTGCAATAGACCCAAAAACATCAAATCTTCCATTTTTTTTTCCTCCATATAGTAAAATTTTAATAGTTAAATTTTACTATATCCTAACAATCGCCAAGTGCTTTGTCAAGCTTTTTTTGAAAAATTTTTTGTGAGAGGCGGGAATCGTTCGGAAGGGATTAGGCATCCCGATTTTCAATCGGGAAATTTTTGCCTACAACGACAGTGCCTGTGAGAGTCATTTAACGGCCACTATAGTAATATACCTGGAAAGAAGGCATCTTGATGTGATTTTTCTTAATCGCTTGGGAAGCATGTTGAGTATATATTCAATAATAATGAAATACGCAAATGGCTTTTTGGTCAGATTCCTTTTTGTATATTTATAACCAGACCATGATGAATATTCCAAACGCTTGAGAATCTTTGCTATCTCGCTATAGGTCCATTCCTTAAGGTGGAATCCTTCTGCCTCATTTGAAAAATAACGAGAAACATCGTGGGGACCTGAAAATCTATGGGGTGTCCGAAATACGTATACACCTTGCGGTCTCAAAATCTTTCTTACCAACTGAAAGTGAAATTCTGTATCCTCCGGATGTAAGTGTTCTATTAATTGGTCACTAAATACAACATCGGTAGAGTTCTCTTGCATTTGAAGATTATAGCCATCATAAATAATCAGTTCAAAATTATCTGGCACATTATCAAGTTGTCCTCTTTGGTCTGAAATATCTACCCCATAAACAAACCTTACACGGTTACATATACTTATAGCAAATCTGCAATCACCAGGGGCAAACTCTACAAAAATTGTAGATTTATCAATAAACTTTTCTATTAACTTTAACTTATTTTGATTTGCAATGGCGGTCATCTTCGGGTCTTCCCGACGTTTAAGTCTTGAGTGGTCAGGGACTTGTTTAAATAACTCGTCATACATTGTTTGATAAATTATTTTTCTTTCTTCCCTGATAGCTCTTTTGAGTCTTGTGGCAATGGCTTTTTCTATCTCATAGTGATTCCTTATTTGTTCAAAAGTCCTATCGCTAGGAAGTTTTTTCTTTAATTTGCAGTTCATTTTATTTTAACCCTTCTTAGCTGAAATCGTTCCATCGGGGAAGTCCAGAATTTTTGGAGTCCTCCCGAAAGGGAGGTTGGAGTGTCAAGCGAAAGCTTGACCAAGTGAAACTCTCGTTTCACACTCCAGAATTTAATTACCTCGCTTTCGCAAGGATTCCAGGATTTTTGGAGTAGCGAAACTTGTTTCGCGTTAATAACGCAGAGCAAGCTCTGCTACTCCAGAGTCTTTTGGAGTCCTCCCGAAAGGGAGGTATATAAAAAAATGGTCGCTGTCCCTATTTAAATGGTCGCTGTCCCTATTTTTGTCCCTATTTTTAAAACTTTATGGTAAGCGTGGTGCTGATATCAACGGCAAAATAGTTATTCTGGTCTAAAACGTGATTAATAAAAAAGGTCATTCCGCTTCCTACAGTTAACATTAGATTCGAGCCCACGTTAAAATCACTTGATACCAGGGTAGAATAAGTGTCAGTATTGTCACTCTCCCAATTGAGCTCGCTTCTCTTAATTTCAGCACTAAAACGAGCCTTGACTCTCATCTCACCTGCTGTTCTGACCTGCTTTCCGATTATCGGAATCTTCCAAAGTTCAGGCAACTTTAGACTTGCTTCTACATCTATGCTTGGTGTGTGAATTCGACTTTCGGTAGTCTTCTCCCCGCCGGTTTTTCCCTCTTCTTTCTTATAGCCATACCTGAGATTAAATCTCCAATCCTTCAACCAGGTAAAAGTAATTTGAGCGTTATATTCCCTATTAAATCCCTCCTGGCTAATCTGCCAGGAAGGCGCACTTTTTACCTTGTTTCGGGAACTACTGTAGGTTAACCAAAAATAATAATTTTCAAATAATTTAAATCTTAGGTCTTCACTGAAGTTTACCGTCTTCCCCAACGAGACATCTCTGGCATCTTCCGTGGTCAGGATATACTTTGTTATCATTTCTGCTTCCTGCATTGCCAATCCAAGTAGAGGGAATTTTTCCAGGCTACTCATCCTTATATCCAGATAGGGCCAGATGCGCTTCTCGCTATCGAGGATTGTTGGTCCCTGACGGCTCTGTGTGCGAGTATAGTCTATGTCAGTGGTTATAGTGCTGAACGGATAAAGATAACCTTTTAAATCGAGAAATTCCAGAGGCTTCCAGTTGCTTTCCATCCTGAAAGTATCGCGAAGAGAAAAAGATTTCAATTTGTCCTCAACTCCCTCAAGTCTTTTATACCCCATACCCTTGCCCCTTAACCACAACTTCCCATAGATACGATAGTCTTGACTTATGTTCTCATAACTATCACCATCGTCTAATGCATAAGAGGAAGTGACGTTCAATGAATCTACAGGTTTAAATTTGGGAAAGAGTGTTTTGGCAACAAAAGGCAGGCTTAGTTTTGCTGAGCTCAACCTGGTAAAATTCTTCTCTGTAGGAGTTGAGGTGCTGGTAAGGATTACAAAATTTTCCGTATTAGTTATGCTGTAATTCAAAGAAGGCTTGAACCATTCAAAAAATTGGAGAGTTGAATTAAATCCCGCTGTCTGCGTTCCCGACCGGGGACGGTCCGTCTTACCTTCCACATATACTCTTTCCTTCACTTTTCGCAAGGAATAGGAAGGAACAATCGATAAATCAGATAGTGGTCTGAAGGTCGCTTTACCTGACCAATCATTTGTGAATTCCCGGAAATTATTCTCTGTAGGAGCAGTGCTTGTGAATTTGTTAAATTTATTAATCCTTTTATAAGAACCCCCTAAATCGCGCGGAAGAAGAAAGAAGCGAACCGGCAGTTCATACTGGTGGAGAGTAGCGGAATATGTATCCGAATCTTCCCTCTTGCCTTCGGGCTGACTGCGGTCAACAATGCTTTTCGTATAACTTGTTCCTACCTGCGGGAGCTTTGGCAGTCTCAATTCCGCGCTGGCACTGCCCTGATGGCTTACCACGCGTCCTTCGTCCTGAAAGCTCAGATCCTCAACCCTGACCGCCGAAGGAGTCACTGTGGTGGTCTTGCTCCAATTTAACGAAAGCGGCAGGTAATTGAGTCTATTAAAATTGGTGTAGGCTGAGATTACTTCTTTGTCCTGATTCTTGCTGGGAACAGTAATCGTCTCGAAATTCCTATCCATATACCAGTACTTCCCGCCAAAAGTGAACCAGTCGGGGAGCTCACAATCCAAACCGATTCTCCCTGCCCAGCCTTCTTTTTTCCTCGCGCCCGTCACGTGAATCTCATTAACCCATATTTCTCCATCAATATCACCCGCTGTATCATTTACAATCATTAGTCTTATCTCTGCAATGTTAGTGAGAACGGGATTTCCTACCCGGGTTATGGTTCCATCTGAACTTTCCATCGTGTCTGCTCCATATTTTCCGTCCTTCTCTGCCAGGTTGATAGTCAAAAGCTTCCAGCCTCCCCAGTTCACCGTTCTTTCAAATTGGTAATAGTCGCTGGGTGTGCCCAATCTCATTATGAACTTCGGGTTCTTTGTGGGAAAATCGGGATTACTAATAAAGAATTTCAGTTCTTCATATTTTGAATAGTCCTCGGCTCTGGTAAATGTCCATTTGGTGTAGCCTGTTGCGCCGGCAGTCAATGTGTACTTCAGCGAAAGTGCCTGCTCCACTTCCTTTTCTTCAACACTTCTCTCACCGTAAAGGTCTTCATAATCGTTGTTATAAAGTAAGCCCCGACCGTAAACAGCAAAATCATCCTCAGTATTCACAGCGACAACAGAGAACTCATCATTTGCATCTGTGCTCTGGACAATTCCTCTTTCCCATTTGTTCCCGATCACGCCCATTGAGGCAATCTTTAAACCTCCCGAAACATTTGATCCCTTCAATGTTATCCTTACGTGCTTTATAGCTGTCCAGTTTGAAACGGTGTTTGTAGTAATACCGAGGTCCCATTCCACTTTCTTCCATCCGGACCAGTTGATACCCGTGGAAAACGGGAAAACATTACCTTCCGCTTCCGGACCCACGCGGTCTCCATCCAAATCTTCAGTATCAATTTTCCCGTTCTTGTAGCCGATTTTTCCATCCCTGAGGTAAATCTTCTCATCATCATCAGTCCATCCCCAAAAATCCCAGCCAACGTCTTCGCCGACATTTAGAGTCCCATCGCCATTAATATCCTCTGTGTCCAACTCCCCATCACCATCGGCATCTTCAGCAATGCTTCCCAGCGTAATCTCTAAAATCTCTCCCTTATTATCCCCATAAACATATAGTTCTAAACTCTCCTTCTGCGAGTAGTCCACTCCCCGGGTGGAAATAGGATAGACAATAGATGCCGTGGCATTCCCGGTCAAATCATAACTAATTTTCAGGACTTCCTGCTCCTCATCTTCACCCACGTCGGCATTTGGTTTAATATCTTTAATTTTGACATCCTCGTTGTCCCAGCTAATAGCTCCTTCTTGCGTAGGAACTCCTCCCGGATTACTGGCTATCTGCCATACATCTTTATCAATGGGCATTCCATCAACTAACTTTACCCCTTCCATACTATCAATTATCGCCTTTCCCCAGGTATTGGGATTATTGAAGCTCCTGGCCAATTCTCCGGAAATCTTTGTCTGGAAAGGGAAAAATGGCTGGGCGTCAAAAGAGAATTCTGAATTTGCATCCAGAATGAATTTACTTCCGGGGGCTGCCCTCACGTTAGGGATGGTTGCCGATTTCGCTGCACCGCTATAGAGGATTGTAGAACCTAAAAAGAACCTGTCTGTGGGCGCCCATTCTCCTCTCGCACCCAATAGAGTCTCCTGGAAGAGACCGGCAAAGGGCATATATTCATAATTAATCACAATTTCTGTCTCTTCATCAATCTCTTCTTCACGGAAGAATGTAATAAAGCCAGATTCATAGTCAATGAAATAATCTTCATCCCTTTTGAGTGACCGCTCATTCAACGTAATCTTTTCACTTCCCTCCACGATGTTCGGACGCAGGAAATATGTCTTCTGCCGATACTTATATTCCATATATATGATGTAATAGTGTTGCGGATTTGTTTTATAGTAGATTTCCTCATGCCCCCCGTAATCCTTGCCAAGTGGCTTTCTGTTTTCAAATTTCAATATTCCCTCATCGTAATCCATTTCAATCATCCCGTAGGCATTCGGAAACTCAGGCACTTCCTTGCGGTTCAAATCCAAAATCTTTACTACAAAGTCCCTGCCTTCAACTCCCTGAATAATCTTTTTTCGTCCTAAGTCGTAATAATTCATCATCTCCTGGTCCAGGAGTTCATTTTCGTCTTTAAGTATCTTGCGGTAACCGTTATTGCCCACCGAAATCAATTGACCACTGGAGTCTTTATAATCCACAGCAATGACATAATTTTCATAAATAGTCTTGCGGAAAGTGATAATCCCTTTGATATAGTCTAT
>DATKVN010000056.1 GCA_035530055.1 bacterium
CTACCTTCTTCCCCTCTTCCCCCAGCTTCTCCCTCAAATGGCGCACGTGGACATCCACAGTTCTTGTGCCACCGAGATATTCGTATCCCCAGATATTTTCAATGAGAAAAGTTCTGCTGAGCACTTTGCCCTTTTTTTTCATTAACAGATAAAGCAGATTAAACTCTTTTGGTGTAAGGTCGATTTTTTTATCCATTACATATACCATATGTTCAGTTGAATCGAGCCTAATCTCTCCAGACACCAGAACCTCTCCGGGCTCGCCTGCATAGAGAATCCTTCTTAGAACAGCCCTCGTTCTGGCCACCAGTTCAGCTGTACTGAAAGGCTTGGTCATATAGTCGTCAGCTCCTGCTTCCAACCCAGCAATCTTGTCAGTCTCAGTCGATTTTACAGTCAACATGATAATGGGAATAGAACTCGTTTTTTTATCTCGCTTCAAAATACGACAAACCTCTATACCTCCGATACCCGGGAGATTCAAATCTAAAATTATGAGGTCGGGATTAGATTCTTTGACCTTCTTGATAGCAAGATCAGCATTGCGTGCCGAAATGACAAAGTAATTATTCCGTTCTAATACATCTTTGACCAGTTCCACAAGGTCTGGTTCATCATCGACCACTAAAATCTTCTGTTTTGCCACAACCACTCCTCCTATCTCATTATGGTGATTTCTATTTTATTCTCCTGTCTATTATGTAATTGCTCCCCTCAAGAGACTTTATATGCTTCTTTAACTCAGCACCTACTGCTACAATCTGTCCTTTATGGCTAAATTTCCTTCTCGTATTGGTTACTACACCAATGGTTATGGTCATTATGGGAAACTTATTTGTGTTCCCCTGTCTGTCTTTCCCTGTGATGTATCCCTTGATTCGGTCTTTTGATGAATAGAATTTAAGAATCTTTTTATCAAACGATTTAATAATCGCAGAACAGATTAAATCGATTTTATCCGGCGTAGTAATGGCGATGAAGTCGTCTCCGCCAATATGCCCGATAAAATCTTCAGGATTGCCCATCTCTTTTATATATTCGATAATTATCCTGGCTGTCTGCTGGATTACTTTATCCCCGAGTTCGAAGCTATACCTGTCGTTAAAAGCCTTAAAATTGTCAAGGTCGAAATAGAGCACTGCGAAAAGTCTGTCGCCGTCGATACGCTCTTCGATATCCTCAATGATTGCGGTATTGCCAGGAAGACGAGTGAGCGGGTTTGCTTCCAAGCCTCGCAGTGTGCGTTTGAGCACCATCTTCACCCTGGCTAAGAGAACACCCGGCCGGAAAGGCTTTACTATATAGTCATCAGCACCGATGCCCAACCCTTTAATTTCATCTTTCTCTCCTCCTTTAACTGTTAACATAATGATGGGAATATTGGACAGGAGGAGATCTCCTCTTATCTCCCGGCAAACCTGATATCCGTCTACCTTGGGCATCAAAATGTCCAGGAGAATCAAATCGGGAGATTCGGTATAGACTTTTTCTAGTGCCTCCTTAGCGTTGTAAGCAGGAATAACCTTATATCCTCCTGATTCCAGGATATCCCTGATCAGTTCCACTACATACTTTTCATCATCAACAACTAAGATTTTCCTTTTAGCCATAAAAGTTCCCTCTCTCTAAAGCAGAGTTTCACTCTTTAGCTACGCTATTTAGAAGATAGTTTGTGAAGAGCACTTGGAATTTTAGCCAAAAAACGAGGACAAGTGTTCCCCTTCGGGAACACTTCCATAGGGGTTTCTCCCCTCTGGATTCATCGGGACAGCGACCCCTTTATTTTTGCACCCTCGAGAGTCGTTGCGAGGAAACGAAGCGACCGAAGCAATCTCGAGATTGCCACGGCTTCGCCTCGCAATGACATCTTCTAAACTTTCAAGCGAACAATTTACTTATGCCTTGGGCAGAGTGAAGACGAACTTGCTACCTTTCCCCAATTCACTTTCCACCCATATCTTCCCACCCTGTGCCTCCACTATACCTTTAGAGATTGCCAACCCTAAACCAGGCCCCTTCAATTCTTCCATCACTGTCTCATCTTCCAGAGTCAACCTGCG
>DATKVN010000057.1 GCA_035530055.1 bacterium
TTCATCGGGAAGTTTCGTTCCTGAATTGGAAAAGAATTTTATTCCGTTAAACTGGTATGGGTTATGGGAGGCGGAAATAACAATGCCTGCGAGGGAGTTTGTGGACTGGGTTAGGTAGGAGATGGCTGGCGTGGTGATTACCCCAGAGTCCCAAACGTCAACTCCTTTTTTGATTAGTCCCTTTGCCAGGCTATCAAAAATCATCTGGCCGGATTCTCTGGTATCACGGCCTATAATGATAGCTGGTTTGGAAGAAGGAAGAAAATGGCGGGTCAGGATTTCTGCAGAGACGATGCCAATTTTTTCTACGAACTCAGGAGTGAGAGGATACTTGCCGGCAATACCCCGAATTCCATCGGTACCAAATAGCCTTTCCATAAGCTCTTCCTGAAACTACTTTCCCAGGTACTTGACATAGTACCACAAGAAAATTGCTAAAAGTACGGCTATAATCTTTATTCCTAAGTTCTCTTTAAATTTTTTTATCATTTGAATCGGTGATGAATTAGATTTGAATGAACTCCTCTTTTGCTTCTTCCAGTTTCGCCTTATACAGTTGAGTTATCTCGGAGTGCAATTCTTTTATATCTATTTTCCTTTCCAATTTTCCATTGCGCGCCAGGGAAATGTCGCCAGTCTCCTCGGAAACTACTATTGCCCAGGCATCGGAGACTTCGGTAATGCCGATTGCTGCCCTGTGCCGGGTGCCAAGAATTTTGGTCACCCCGGGCTCATGAGTTAGAGGTAAGACGCATCCGGCAGCAATGAGTCTCTCATTCTGAACGATTACTGCGCCATCATGGATGGGCGCACGAGTCATAAATATGGAGCAGAGGAGGTCGGCAGTGACTTCCCCATTGATAACTACGCCACTTTCAATATAGTTGCGCAGTCCTGTATTCTGCTCAAGGATAATTAAAGCACCGAAACCTTTCTTGCTAAGCCTCTCCAGGGCTTTGATAATCTCGTCAATGAAAACTAACTTCTCGCTAAAAAATGATCTCAGCACAGGACCCTTCCCAATCTGCGCCAGGACGCTTCTGAGTTCCGGCTGAAAGACAATAACTATGGCAATTACTCCTGCAACCCAGACACCCTTCAATATCCAACTCACGGTCTGGAAGTGGAGTGCCCGGGCCGCAAAGGTGGCTAAAATTAGAATGAATATCCCCCGCAGAACCTGAATGGCGCGAGTGCCTTTGAGCAACATAAACAATTTATATGTTATGTATGCTACGATTAGAATGTCTAAGATATTAACCAGGTACCTTCGCCAAAGCAATGCCAAAAATTCCATCTTCTATATCCCCCAAACTATCATAACTAAGTATTATTGCCTCATTCCGTATATTCTATCCATCCAACTCCTAAATCTTTTCCTGATCCCTTCTTTCATCACCATTCTTTGCTTTTTCACTCTGGCTCTAAAGGTAGGGGGTTGCCTTCTCCTGGGGTATCTTCGACCAGGAATTATTCTTAACTCTTTTCCCACCTGTTCACAAATATCCAGGACCCTGTCCAATTGTTCAGTGGTGTGGGTAGCCATATAACTGGTGCGAATTACAGCTTTCCCTTTGGGAACGGCTGGACTGACAAAGGGGTTGGAGAATATGCCATTATCAAAGAGAATTCTCCGCATTTTAAAGGCTGTTATATCATCTCCCACGAGAAGAGGAATGATAGGGGTTTCACTGGCGCCTGTATCGTATCCCATCTCCTGGAAGCCTTTTTTCATCTTTCTGGTATTTCTCCATAATTGTTCTCGGCGCTCAGGTTCCTCTTCTATAATCTTCAATGCTTCTAAAACTACAACTACAGAAGCCGGTGGAGGGCTGGCACTAAAGATTAATGCCCGCGAATGGTGCTTCAAGTAGTGAATCACCTCTTCAGGGCCAACGATAAATCCTCCAATAGAAGCCAGAGACTTGCTGCAGGTTCCCATTACGATGTCCACTTCATCCTCTAAACCAAAATGCTCAGCTGTCCCTCTACCACCTCTCCCCAAAACGCCAATGGAATGGGCATCGTCAACCATAATTCTGGCTCCATACTTTTTGCCCAACTTCGCTATCCCCGGCAATTCGGCAATGTCTCCCTCTGTGCTGAATACTCCATCCACCACGATGAGTTTACCTCGTTCGGGTTCGATGGGCTCCAGAGTCCTCTCTAAATCTTCCATATTATTGTGCCTGAACCTTTTCGTCTCACCAAAAGAGAGCCGACAGCCGTCAATGATGCTGGCATGGTCAAGTTTATCAGTAATAACCACGTCGTCCTTTCCCACTAAGCCGGCAATAGTGCCTAAGTTGGTAAGAAATCCCGTAGTAAAAAAGAGAGCTGCTTCCTTTCTTTCAAACTCAGCCAGCTTCGACTCCAGTTCCTCATGAATATCGAAAGTCCCGTTCAAGAACCTGGAACCAGTACAACCTGTGCCATATTTTCTTAAAGCCCTGGCTGCTGCCCTTTTGAGTCTGGGGTGGGTGGTAAGTCCCAGATAGTCATTCGAGCCAATCATAATCATTGGTTTACCATTGACAATAACTTCCGGGTCCTGAGCAGACTCAATTGTATTGAAATAGGGATAGAAGCCGCCCGCCATTACTTCCCTGGCAGCTGTAAATTTGCCGCATTTTTCAAAAATATCCATTTCTCCCTCCTAATGTAAAAAAGAAAAAAGGGGACAGGCTACTTTTTTATGAAAATGGTAGCCGACGGCTTTAGCCGGCGAATAGAAAAAAGTACCTGTCACTTTTTGTTTAGAGCCAGCCATTGTCTTTATACCAGCTGGCTGTTATCTTCAGTCCTTCTTCTAAGCTAACCTTGGGCTTAAAACCCAGACTTTCTCTTGCTTTGGTTATATCACAGAACCATCCATTATGGAGTATCTCTTTTGCCTTCTGCCTGTTGATTAAAACTGGCTTATGGGTTATTCCTGAGGAAATTTCTGCTAAAAAAGCCGATGCCAAAATCAGCCAACGGGGTATGTTTATCTTGATTGTTTTTATTCCCATTACCTGGGCTGCTATATCCGCAGCTTCTTTCCAGGAATACGACCTTTCATCGGCAATAAAGTAAGTCTCGCCACTGGAATTTTCATTTTCTGCCGCCAAAACCATTCCCTCTACCAGGTCTCCAACATATAATGCATTAAAATGCCCTTCTCCTTTTCCCGGGACAGGTCTTATTTTTCTCTTAAGAAATTTAAAATATGTGTATACGTCTTTATCCCGGGGTCCGTAAATTACCGGCGCTCTAATAATCAGGACCGGCAATCTGTCACTATAACTATGAACCACAATTTCTCCCTTAAGTTTACTTTTACCATAGTCGGTGATTGGCTGACAATCTTCCTCGCCATTAGGATTAATCGGTCCCGCTGCTGCCTGGGTGGAGAGATATAGGAACTTCTTTATCTTTCGATTTGTTTTATTACATACTTCGAGTAAATTCCTTGTTCCCAGAAAATTCACCCGGTAGTAGGTCTCTCTATCCACAGCCCTCACTACTCCTGCCAGGTGATAGACATAATCCGCACCTTCTACTGCTTTATACAAACTATCTTTTTCTGTGCAGTCTCCATAAACAAATTCTACATCCAGCCCATTGAGCCAGTTGAGATTGCTTGTCTTACGCACGAGGCAGGTAACCGAGTATCCTCTCTTTTTTAATGCTTCCACCAGATGGCTACCAATAAATCCGTTACTACCACTTACCAATGCTCTCATTCAATTCGCTCCACCAGTTCCATAATTGCCCTTACTGTTTCCTCAGCCGCCTTTGGTCTTGCTAACACTTGAGCTTTTCGGCTCATCTCTTCTATCTTCTGAGGGAATAACAATAATTCTTCTATAACTTCCGGCAGGTCCTTTAAATGGTCTACTGCCAAAGCTGCCCCTTCATCAATCAGGTATCGACCATTTCTCTCTTCCTGCCCGGGAATTGGTTTAACAATAATTAGCGGTAGACCCTTGGCTAATGCTTCGGCACTGGTCAGTCCGCCGGGCTTGGTAATTATCAGGTCACTGGCGTCCATCAAGCTGTCCATGCTGTTAGTGTAACTGAGCACTTTAGTGGTAAATGCCAGTTTTCTTCCCATTTTCTTTGCTCTCAGCCAGAGCCTCTTGTTTCTGCCGGCAACTATAATTGCCTGAAAGGGAGCATTCACCTGAGAGAGTAACCTCAGAATTCTCCGTACCGGAATCATGCCCCGGCTTCCCCCTGCAATTAACAGCGTAGTCACCTCGCGAGACAGCCCTAATTCCTTTCTCTTCTTCAGTTTATCACAAGAACTCATAAATTTAGGGTCAATGGGAATGCCTATCTCCTTTATCTTTCTTCCGGGAATACCTCTGTCCACAAGAGTATCTTTTGTCTCTTCTGTGGGTACAATGTACAGGTCTACCTTGTCATGAAGCCAATAAGGGTGAACTAAATAGTCAGTAATCACCGCCACCAGGGGAAGACCATTTCCTCTCTCCCCTTTATAAGCAGCTGCTACGTGACAGGGAGCAGCCTGGGTGCAAATGATAACATCGGGCTTATGCTCTTTCAGTATTTTTTCCATCTTTGTAAAATATAGCCGATTAAAGAACTTCCTAAAGTCTTTTGTAGCAATAGCAAAATCATGATTGTCATAGAGAACCCTCCAGATTAGAGGAATATTTTTGATGACCTTCGTATACCAACTAATAATCACTCTTCCCATTCTGGGGTAGGCGCATTCAATAGAATCTAATGCTAAAGTTTCCACATCAGAATACAGGCTAAACGCACTCTGTAGTGCCTGGGCTGCCCTATGGTGCCCTGAATCCGGGGAAGAGTAAAAGAAAAGTATTCTATTTCGCATATAAGAAATTAATCTCCTCTAAATGTTCCCGATTGAAAAAAGGTGACAGGTACATTTTTCTGGAGTCCTTGCGAAAGCAAGGAAAATACTTCCCCTCCCTTTCGGGAGGACTCCAGCACAATTTGTACCTTACCTTTCGGGAGGACTCCAACACGATTTGTGCCTTATCTCTTCTTTCTTTTCTTTGCCTCGAGTTTCCTGATTCTCTTCTCCAGTTGGGCTATATCTTTCTTGGAAGCAAAGTCAATTTTTGACAGGATTCCGCCTACCTCTTTCTTTACCAGGCCTGTCAACTTCTTCTGCGTATCTTTTCCTTTCTTCACCAGCTCGTCTACGAAAGCGGCAGTCTCTCCCTTGCCTACCCCTTCCAGCGCTAAGAACTGTTCTACCAATCTCTTTGCCTTCTCTTGAGTCAGGGCGGCTAAACCTAATCCTGCTAACAATACCCTATTAACTAAATCCGAAGCTTTGAATTTCATTTTTTTTTCTTCCTCCTTGATATTGTTTAATATTTCGGTGTACGAAGTATTTGCGGAAAAAATTATAACCTTCTGGCTTCTCCCAGCTCCTGAGGAGTGCCGGTCATCTTCTCCATAATCTGAATCAAAATACGGCAGTCGTCTTCGGTAAGGTTTCTTAAAATCCCACTGATGTGCCTCTTTTTGTAATGGTCAACTTTGCGAATGATTTTTTTCCCCAGTTCGGTAAGATAAACATGGACTCTGCGCCTATCTTTCTCATCCCTTTCTTTTTTGACGAAGTGTTTCTTTACCAGGCGCCCCACAAGCTCACTCACGGTATTAATATTAAGCCCCAATAATTTACTCAATTCTCCTACCATGCATTTACCTTTTCGGGTTATGGTAGCTAAAGCGAAATACTGCGGCAAAGTAATTTCAGTGCCATACAACTTGGGGAGCTGGGGAACCTGAAAATTCTTAACCAGTGCGGGCAATACGTCATCCATCCTGGAAACATACTTTCTAATCTCTTTTCGCCTCATAAATCTCACCTTAAAATAAGAGAATATCAAAAATTTTACTTTATTTTGAAGCTTTTGTCAATAAAATTTGGAAACCGTTTGCATCAACAACTTTGGGTAGGAGTAGCAGACTTTAGTCTGCGTCAAGGAGTCACTCCGATTCATCGGGATACCTGGTCGGTCACACTACTCTTTTAAGATAACCAGGTTATCCCTGTGGATTACCTCATCGTAATCCTTATATCCCAGAGTTTTTTCTATCTGCGAAGACTTCTTACCTTTAATTTTTTCTATTTCATCAGATGAATAGGAAGTTAATCCCCGGGCAAATTCCTTTCCTTCCATATCCACTACTGCCACGCAGGCTCCTGTATTAAATCTACCTTCCACTCCACTAATCCCTGAAGGAAGCAGACTCTTACCTCTTTTCAGGAGTGCCTCTTTGGCTCCTTCGTCAACAGCAATCTTACCTTCTATCCTGGTATCAAAAGCTATCCAGCGTTTGCGGGAGACTATTTTCTCTTTTCCCGCAAGAAATTTTGTTCCCGGGTTCTCTCCCTTCCAGATTTCTCTCAGAACTTTTTCTTTATTACCATTGGCAATATACATTGTAATGCCGCTGGCAGTGGCAATCTTGGCTGCCTCAAGCTTGGTTACCATTCCCCCGGTTCCTCTCTGGCTTCCCCTGCCACTGGCTTTCTCTTCCAGCTCAGCAGTAATCGTTTCTATCTCCTTTATTAATTTCACTTTCTTTTCTACCCGGGGGTCTTGAGAAAAGAAGCCATCCACATCAGTTAAAATTACCAACTGGTCAGCCTCTACCTTACTGGCTACCAGTGCGGAAAGCCGGTCATTATCTCCAAATTTAATTTCCTCTACAGCAACTGTATCGTTCTCATTTACCACAGGAACCACACCCAGGCTAAGAAGAGTCAACAGGGTATTTCTGGCATTGAGATACCTCTGGCGCTGGGCGAGGTCATCAGAGGTCAATAGAACCTGAGCCACCAGGCGATTATGTTTTCTGAAAAATTTCTCGTATATACCCATAAGATAGCCCTGCCCGATACTGGCCAGTGCCTGTTTTTCGCGGATGGAGCCACCCTGCAATTTCAACCTTCCCAGTCCCGCGCCGATTGCACCAGAAGTCACAATGATTACCTCTGCACCCGAGTTGAGGAGTTCCGCCACATCGTCCACAATCCTCTCTATAGTGACTTCATTGATAACTCCGGAAGGTTTGGTTAAAACAGTGGTGCCAATCTTTATCACTACTCTCTTTTTCATTTTTTTAATTTTCTCCTGATCGCCTGAAGTAGTTCTTTTATACCTTCCCTGGTAAGAGCTGAGATGGGATAGACTTTCTTTTTAATCCGGGAACTAAATTTTTTTAAATTGGTTGCTGCGGAGGGAATGTCCATCTTATTGACAACAACTATCTGGGGCTTCTTCAGCAGTTGGGGATTGAAAGCTTTCAATTCTTTATTAGTTGCTATATAATTGTCGAAAGGGCTCGCGCCTGCATAGCCCTGAATGTCCACCAGGTGAACCAAAACTTCAGTCCTTTCGATATGGCGTAAGAACTGGTCACCCAAACCCTTACCTTTATGGGCATCGGCAATTAGTCCGGGAATGTCTGCTACTATGAAACTTTCGCCTTCGCCAAGCCAGACTACTCCCAGGTTGGGTGCTAAAGTAGTGAAGGGATAATTGGCAATCTTTGGGCGAGCACTGGAAATAACCGAAAGAAGGGTTGACTTTCCGGCATTAGGATACCCCAGAAGACCCACCTGGGCAATCAACTTCAATTCCAATTTTAAAGTGACAGTCTCTCCAGCCTCACCTTCTTCGGCAAAGCGTGGAACACGCTCTCGGCGCGACTTGAACTTCGCATTGCCCCTTCCACCCCGACCGCCGCGTGCCACAATGACACTCTGTCCCTCATTCACTAAGTCACAGATTACTTCCTCTCCCTTATAGACAAAGGTGCCCAAGGGTACCTTCAAAATTAAATCTGCTCCCGCCTTCCCGAAGCGATTGTTTCCCGACCCGTGTGCGCCTTTTTGGGCTCGATAATGGGGCTGGCGGGAGAAATCGAGGAGAGTCTTGATGCTGGAGGAGGTTACCAGAAGGATGTTACCACCTTTTCCGCCGTCTCCTCCATCCGGACCGCCGCGAGGAATAAACTTCTCGCGTCGAAAGGAGACACAGCCATCGCCCCCATTTCCGGCTTGTACAAATATTTTCGCCTGGTCAATGAACATACAAGCCTTCTTTACTGGTAAACGCTGACTCGTTTCCTTTTCTTACCAAAACGTTCAAAACTAACCCTGCCTGAAATTAAAGCAAACAGGGTATCGTCACTTCCCTTACCTACATTAAGTCCCGGGTAGAATTTCGTGCCTCTCTGACGAATTAAAATACTACCTGCCGATACAAATTGACCGGCAGAAGCCTTCAATCCCAATCTTCGTCCTGCACTATCCCGGTTATTTCCTGTAGAACCTTGTCCTTTCTTGTGAGCCATAAAAGCCACCGCCTTTTAAAGTCAGACTTTTTTTATTTCCTTTATTTTTACTACCGTATATTGGTGTCTATGCCCCAGTGTTTTCTTATAGTCTTTCCGCCGCCGTTTCTTAAAAACTATAATTTTCTTTGCCTTAAAATGCCTTTTGACCTCTGCTAATACTGTTACTTTATCAATGTAGGGCCTTCCTATCTCTACTTTTTCACCATTTACCAACAGGAGGATATTATTCAATTCGATAATATCTCCGGGTTTCTTACTAGTCTTCTCAATATTTACCACCGACCCTTCTTCCACCTTATACTGTTTTCCAGCAGTCTCGATTATTGCATACATAACTCCACCTCAGATAAAATTTGTTTTAATAATTTTATATATTTATTCCCTCTTTGTCAAGCCCTACCTGGTTTTTGGTTTTGGGAGTCCTCCCGAAAGGGAGGGATGATAACCTGTAGCTGCAGAGCGATAGCTCTGCATTGTAGGGGCGACACTCCGTGGTCGCCCAAAAGAAGGGACGGCACAGAGTCCGTCCCCTACAGAGAAGGCAAAGCTTACGCTTTGTAACTACAAAGGAGAAATACAAAAAAAACCGCTAACGTCATTCCATCCGCCAGCAGTCATTATATAACTTTTCTATTACCTTAAAATCTTGCGCTGAACGATATTCTATGAGTTTCACCCAGGTCACCAAAAGGAACAAAAGAATAATCCATCTGATACCCAAAAAGTCTCATCCCCAAACCTGCTCCCATGCCAAGAAAATCACCAATCTTCTCATCTCCTTTATTAACCACTGCGCTAAGGAGTCTACCAACATAG
>DATKVN010000058.1 GCA_035530055.1 bacterium
GAACTGGAATATGAGATATTCCAGGATATAAGGAAGAGAGTGATTGGCGAGGCGAGAAAGATTCAGGAAGTGGCGAGGACGATTGGCGAGATAGACGTTCTGAATTGTCTTGCGGAAGTTGCAGCAAATAATAACTATACAAAGCCTGTTTTGAATGATGGAGAGGTTATCTCCATTAAAGCAGGTCGCCACCCTGTTGTGGAAAAGATGCTGATTGGCGAGAAGTTCATCCCCAATGATACATATCTGGATGAGTGTGAGAATCAAATTCTTATTATTACCGGTCCAAATATGGCGGGAAAATCTACCTATATTCGCCAGGTAGCGATGATTGTTCTTCTGGCACAGATGGGGAGCTTTGTTCCTGCTGAAGAGGCGACAATTGGCATAGTTGACCGTATCTTCACCCGCATCAGCACCAGAGATACTATTTCCCGGGGCGAATCTACGTTTATGGTGGAGATGATTGAGACTGCCAATATCCTGAACAATGCAACTTCCAGGAGCCTTCTTATCCTGGATGAGATTGGTCGGGGAACGTCCACGTTTGATGGCATCAGCATTGCCTGGGCAGCAGTGGAATACCTGAACAGTATGGCAAAAGGAACGCAGGCCTCTGGTGAATCTGAAAGACCTTTGGGTCCCAGGACTCTATTTGCTACCCACTATTTTGAGCTGACCGAGCTGGCGCAGACTCTATCAGGGGTGAAGAACTACAATTTTGCTGTTCGGGAATGGGGAGACAAGGTCATTTTCTTGCGTAAATTAATAGAAGGGAGCGCGGATAAGAGCTATGGAATCCACGTAGCTCAGCTGGCTGGGCTGCCAAAGGAGGTGTTAGAAAGGGCAAAAGAGATACTTTACGATTTGGAGAAGAATTCTTACCGGGAAGATGGAATGCCTAAATTGGCGAAAGTGGAAAAAGAGGCAAAGCAGCTTTCTCTATTTGCTGAAAGAGAGAAGAGTCTCCTTAAGGAATTGAAGGAGATAAAAGTAGAAGAGATGACGCCAATAGAGGCGTTGAATAAGCTGCAGGAGTTGAAGAAGAAGGTAAAGAAAGGGGGGAATTGAGTATGGTAAAGGAAAGAAGAAAGCATAGACGGATTCCCACAGTAACGGTTGTCAAGGAGGCTCTGGTTGAATCGCCGGAAGCGAAACTGAAGAAAGAAATTCCGGCAATCATCTACAATGTAAGTGCTGGGGGCATGGCGCTCATAACTTTTCTATCCCTTCCTGTAGATGCTTCTATCAATTTGAATTTCAACCTGGATGGTCTGAAATTGAAGGATGTGGAGGGGAAAATAGTTCGGGTTGAAGGGAAAGAGAAGACATATTTAATTGTTATTGCCTTCACTAAAATAAAGGCGGAAGTTAAGAAACGCATCAACATGATGGCGGATGCTTTCGACCTTTGCGAAACAAGAAGAATGATGGGCGAGGAAAAGATATGTTCTGCAGAATGTACTTACTATCAATTGTGCGCCAAGCCGATAAAAGTGGAAATTAACAGATATAAAAATTAAATTGGCACTCTGAAGAGCACTCGACCGAATTAGCAACATAGGTAGTGTAGGGGCTTGTCCCCGTAAACATTACGCCCATGAAGGGCTACACTACCCTCGTAGACATTACGCCCATAAAGGGCTACACTAATTACGCCCACAAGGGGCTACACTACTTACAAATTTTGGAGAAGACCAAAATGGCGGGTAAAATTGAAATTTTATCTGAAGAAGTGATAAACAAGATAGCTGCTGGAGAGGTTGTGGAGAGACCAGCATCGATTGTCAAGGAACTGGTAGAAAACTCTCTGGATGCCGGGGCAAAGCATATTACCATAGAAATAGGAAGCGGGGGAAAGAAATTAATCCGGGTAATTGATGACGGCTCAGGCATGTCCAGAGAAGATGCCGAATTGGCTCTTCAGCGCCATGCTACCAGTAAGATAAAGGAGTTAGAAGACCTTCAGTCAATTAGCACTTTAGGATTTCGCGGAGAGGCTCTACCCTCAATTGCAGCTGTAGCTAATTTGACTTTACTTACCCGGAGTGAAGAGAGTCCTGTAGGTTGTCAGGCAAAAGTCAAGGGTAATTCTTTTGAACTCTTGGAAGCAGGAAGTCCGCCGGGAACTACAGTAATAGTGGAAGACCTCTTCCTTAATGTCCCGGCGCGCCTGAAGTTTTTGAAGGCGGATTCCACAGAGAGTAGGCAGATAACCAGAGCAGTTCAGAATTTCGCCCTGTCTCATCCCCAGGTAAGTTTTGAATTAAAAGAGGACGGTCGACATATCATAAAGAATCTTCCCCGAGAACAGACCTTACTGGAAAGAATCGCTTCTCTATACGGAACTAAAATAGTGGAGGACCTCGTTCCCCTGCAGTTTGAAAATAAGTTTTTGAGAATTTCCGGTTTCATTACCAAACCTAATCTTTCTTATACTAATCGCCAACACCAATTTTTATTCGTAAATAAACGGGCAATTAGCAGCCGGCTAATCAGCCACGCTACTTGGGAAGGATATAAGGATTTTCTGCCACCCTCACGCCACGCAGGTGTTTTCCTTTCCATAGAGATTGGACCATCTCTAGTTGATGTAAACGTTCATCCCACAAAAAAGGAAGTGCGCTTTGTCAACGAGCCAACGATACACACAATTGTTATGCAGACTATCAAGCAAAATCTACATAAAGAAGTCACAATGGTGGAAATAGAGGAGAAGACTACCTATCCTGAAGGTTCGTCTTTTCGGAAAAGAAGAATTGAAGAAGCAATGAAAGACTATTTAGTGAAAAGCCAGAAGTGGCAGGGATCGATTTCTCCAGAGGAGTTGTTCCAGCCAAAGAAGTTCCACATTCCTGAGCCAGAAAAGAGAATAGAAGTGAAGAAAGAAGCGATGGTGGCGCTGGGACAATTAGATAACCTGTACATAGTTGCTCGCAGTGCAGATGGAATAGTAATTCTGGACCAGCATGCAGCCTGGGAACGAATCCTATTTGAACAGCTGGAAAATGACTATAAAGACCAAAAAATAGAGTCGCAACGCCTTCTATTTCCCATCCAGATTGAACTACCTCCTCATAATGTCCAGGTATTAATAGCGAACACAGACCTTTTCTCCAAATTGGGCTTTGAAGTGGAACAGTTTGGACGCTCTTCTTTCCTGGTAAAAGCCACGCCACATATCCTGGGAAAGGAAATTAAGAAGCAATTTATTATCGACCTCGTTGATGAGATTTCTGATGAAGTGAAAAGAAAAGAGAGTAAGAAGATGGTTGTAGAAATCTCTTCTGATATATTTAAAATTATGGCTTGCCGGGCAGCAATTATGGCTGGGCAGAGCTTGAACAATAGAGAGATGGACGAAGTAGTGAGGAGACTCAATAGGTGCGAATCTCCTCATATCTGCCCCCATGGCAGGCCAACAATGATTAAATTGACCAGGGAAGAGCTGGATAGAAGGTTCAAAAGATAAAAAAGTGACAGGTACTTTTTCAAAAAAGGGGTCAGAGTCATTTTTTGTTTCACTCCTGACCGTTAAGGCCCAGAATGGGCAGGCCCTTAAGGCTCGGGACGGGCAGGGAGCATGGGCAGGCTTAATCCTCCCCAGAGGGGAGAGGAAATAATAAGGGGGAAGAATAGATCTTCTCCCGCTTGAAAAGAGGATAAAAATAGTGCTTTTTGGAGAAATTAACCAAGTTCTCCTACGAGAAAATAATTTTGTGAGAGGCACAAATTGGAATAAATAAGGGGGTTCTATTCGTATGGAAATACCTGTTTGGTTAATTCCAGATAGAAGGAAATCACCAGCTGTTAGGGGTGGTAAAAGGAAATCTCCTGAAAGGAGAAGTTCTCCTCGTTTTACCGTGCATTTGCCAGTTAAGGTTAGGGTCAAGGATTTGGAAAAAAATATTTCTACTAGTATTAAAGGGAAAATTGTCAATTTAAACGAATCGGGAGTGGACCTTATTTTGGAGAAACCCTTAAATGGCTCTCCCAGATTGTCTCTTAATATAGAATCTACCTACGATGCACTGAATAGAGCTATACCGGTTGAATTGATGTGGACTGCTCCGAAGACAAAGAAGAGAGAATTCCTGTATGGGTTCAAATTTTTGAAACTAGACGTGGAACAGC
>DATKVN010000059.1 GCA_035530055.1 bacterium
TAGTAAATACGGTGGCTCAATACCGCTGACAGTTTTTTCATTCGTTCAACCCCCGGCCGGTGAGCTTTAAAAAAACATCCTCAAGCGTCGCCAGCCGACGTAATACCGAAAGAGTCTCCGAGGTAGCCAGCCGGGTCAGGATCTCTTTGCTTTCGTGACAATAAAGATACAGAGTATCGCCAACAACCTCGGAATTGAATTCAAGTCCCTCAAGCTTTCTCAGGACATCCTTCACTCCCTTATGGTTCCGCACCTCTACCACTTCCTCGCCCACTTCGTTCTTGACCAGTTCTTGGGGAATCCCCTCCTTTAAAATGCCGCCCTTGTCCAAAATCAACAACCGATCGCATAGCTGCTGGGCTTCTTCCATATAATGGGTATTAAGAATAATGGTGACGCCTTTATTCTTCAAGGAGCGCAATCTCTGCCAGATCAGGTGACGCGCCTGAGGGTCCAGCCCGGTCGTGGGCTCATCGAGGATCATGATACTGGGTTCGTTCAGCAAAGCGCGCGCGACCAATAGACGCCGCTTCATACCGCCGGAAAGCGAATCTATCTTATTATCGGCTCTTTCTTTAAGTTCTACAAACTCAAGATGCTCCATTATACGGGCTTTTGCAACCTTTTTCGGGATATCGAACAAAGCGGCAAAAAGCTCCAGGTTCTCATTCACCGTTAGATCCGGGTCTATATCATTCTCCTGCGGGACCACGCCCAATAGCGCCCGGATACGGCGCTCATTAAGCGAGGCTCTCATCCCCAGGACCGAGACAGTGCCGCTGGTCGCTGGCGAAATGCACTGGATAACCCGAACAGTAGTGGTCTTACCGGCGCCGTTGGGCCCGAGTATACCCAGACATTCACCGCGCTGGACAGTAAAAGAGATGCCGGCAACTGCCGTAAGCCCATTGAACTTCTTGACAAGGTCTTCAACCTCGATCATAATTTTCTGGTTCATATTCTATTTTACCAACAGAAAAGTATCAGAACCGTCCCGGTATTTCTCCAGGCAGTTTTGGAATGGCGCAATGGGTTAGCAGAGTGAGGACACAATTGTGCCCCATCCTGTGAGGGTAGGAATCTATTTCTTTATATTCTTCTTGTCTTTGTCTATCGTATTTGGAATAATTATCCGAATAAAGTCTGCCTCGAATCTTTTGGCTCCCCGGGTAGGACTCGCCTTCTTCACTTACCCTTCACTCCCCTCTCATCAGGCTGGGCGCTCATCAGGATTACTCCCCATTTATGGCAATTCTCTCCTGACATATTCAAGAAATCTTTTACAGTCTTTCCCTTCTGGAAAAATTTGAATACCCTTGTCAACTTCAGAAATAATCCTTAAATTTTTCTTTTGTTTCATTTCCTGTTCCGTTAAGATGTAAGGAGCTAATCTATTACCATACGCCTCAAAACATATGTTTGATAATTTCTCTATTTGAGGCTCGAGTTTTTCTTTACTTTGCTTATCTTTAACTAAGACAAGGACATCTATATCACTATTTATCCTTTCTGAACCTTCTGCTATTGATCCAAACAAAACCACTCTTTTAATCAAAGTCTCAGATAAATTTCTTAATAGTATCTTTTTCAAGTCTTCTAAAGGTTTCTTGATGCTTGAAACTCCCTTAATCAATTCAGATAGAACTCTAAAGGCATAGCTTTTGCGGTTTACCCTCCATAAATGAGCTTTTCCAATAGTAACAAAATTTACGAAGTTCAATTCAGCAAGGTCTCGCATAGTTCTATTTACACTCATATGAGAGACTTTTAAAATAGAGGCTATTTCCCTTTCGCTCATAGAAGCTTCATGAGTTAATAGAAACTTTATAATTTTTACCTTTGTTTTTGAGTTTAATACATCCAACAGCGAAATATGAAATTTCATATTAGTCTCCTTGTAACATATCTGTTACAAGTGTAACATATCTAAAAAATTTGTCAAGGGTTTTTCTCCTCCCAAAATTTTCCTACCAAATGTTCCAGAATGTCCTTCAAAGATTCTTAAAAGGATTTGCCGACAAAAGCGGGAATCTGCGAGCCAATAAGGGTGAGGATTAAAGCGAGGTCGCCGAGTGCACGAGTGCGAGGCGGGCGAGCGTTAAAAGATTTGGTTCGAAACGATAAATTTGGCTCCGCGAGAGGACCAAGAATCCGAACTTTTTCCTTGACCTTCATTTTTGGCCTTGCAAATACAAGGAAAAACAGACGATTTCAGTTTCAGCATGAGTCAAACTGACCCAAAATAAAACAAGTGTAGTAAAGGTCAGAATTATTACTCTAAACATATTTATTTTAACTGACTTATTACTTCCTTCCAATTTTAAGTGCAACACGAATTATGTCTCGCCGTGAAACAATGCCAACTACTTTGCCTTCTTCTACAATAGGAACTCTCCTGAATTGACGGTGTCCAATAGCTAAAGCGATTGAATCAACATCTGCATCTGGCGGGAAGCTTATTACATTCTTTGACATTGCTTCTTTAACTTTAGTATTATGCAGATTCCCACTGAACGCAAAATTGAGAATATCTTTTTCTGATATTATCCCGATCATTTCCCCTTTAGAGCCTATAACTGGCATTCCACTAATCTCTTTCGCCATCAGAAGTTCAATTGCATCTGCCAGCGTAGCATCGGGACTGATGGTTATCACTTCCTTTGTCATAACATCTTTTGCTTTTAACATTTTCATCCACCTCCTGACAAATAGGGACAGCGACCATTTTCTACTTATTTCTTCGGACTGCCGCGTGGTAAAGGTCTTAATTTTCTATCGAACAGTTTTTCAATCTTTGTCGTAAAAGTACTATTGCGCAACGGCCTTACATACGTTAAGAAAAATGGTCGCTGTCCCTATTTTTAAAAATGATAAAATTGGCTCCCCGGGTTGGATTCGAACCAACAACCCTCCGGTTACAAGTAGCCCCTACGTTTCCGTAAGGCTTGGACTATCTCTTTACCCCGTAAAGATATTTTTTCCGGGGTAGTGAGCGCTTCCCATAAACCTGCTTCGGTTTACAGTACTCCTTTTTCAAGGATAGTCTCTGCACCTTTCCCGACATGATGTCGGGACTTGGCTCAGGATTACCATCCCTAGCCCCCATGGGGCTTAGGGTACAGGCTTCCCTGAATTCACCCACTTTTTCAATCCCAATTGCTTGGGAAAGCTGCCAAAGACAGCCGGATGCTCCACCGTTGAGCTACCGGGGAACCGTATATTCAATTAGAAAGCAGAGCTTTCGCTCTGCTGCTACAAGCTATTATCCCTCCCTTTCGGGAGGAGTCCAGAACCCAATTATTGGGGTTGGGTGGCTTTGCACATTCCTTCCAGATATTTCCAGTAGTCGTCTGATTCCTTATGTATCCTCTCCAGAAATTCCTTATTCTCTTCTTTTTATAGGTGGCTATATCTCCCCTGGCTCTTTATCCATTCTATGATTGGTTTTCTCTCTTTGGGACGAATGGTTATCCTCCATACTCCATTCTCTACTTCAAAGAGAGGCCAGAATCCCGTGTTTACTGCCAATTTGGAAATCTCTACTGTCTTTTCCATTGGATAGCGCCATCCCCGATGGCAGGGAACAAGGATGTTAATGAATG
>DATKVN010000060.1 GCA_035530055.1 bacterium
CCAAGGCAAAAACAGCAAAAAGTAGCTTTAACACAATTATCGTGAGCACTACCAAAAGGATGTAATGAACGATGGCTCTACCAAGTTTCTTATTTTTTCGGAACTCTCTGAAAGCAAATAGTGCCCCGATAATCAGAAGTATTGCTAAAAGGACCAGAACTAGCCAGAATGCCCAACCTGCCATTTTTATCACCTCCCTTTCGAGTTGTGGGTAGTGTAGCCCTTTATGGGCGTAATTTTTACGGGCATAAAGCCCTACGCGACCAATTCTCAAACCGACCAGTACTCGAGCGAAAAATCCTCTCCCGGGACAAGAAAACTTATTGTGCCATGGGAGGGCCATCTTTCAAGTTCCACGTTGTTTCTCTCTAAAACGATTACCGTCTCTATTGCCTGACCAACTTTTGCTTTTAAATCGACAAAAGGTATACTCAATTCTATAATTTTCTGATAGCTTATAGAAGTCAAATCTTTAAACTTCTGATAATTCTCCCTGTGCTCTGCTTGGACTACGTCAAAAAGAGAAAAAGCAAAATTTCCATCCTCAAGCATTTGAATTTTTACCTGTTGGGGAGATTCCTTGAAGAAGTTGATTTTGATTGTGAGGTCTTTTAAACTTTCATAAGAAAGTTCCATATTTGTGTCGATGCGCAGATACAAATTGCTCAGGTCGAAGCCATAATAGAAACTTCTGACAATGTTTCCTCGACGCTGCATCGGTCCTATCGTCTCGGAGACATCGTATTGTCCCGCCCCCTGCCATTCGAAATAATCGGTTACTTTACCGTCTAATATAGGGTTTATGAAGTCGGTGGGCTCGCGTTTGGGACGGGGTTTCTCGTGGCCAGAAATGGCAATGTGTAGCCAATCTGGCACTTTTTCCCCAAGGAAAGTATACACATTCATCAGGTGCTTTCGATAAAGATTATCAAAAGCGAGACTATTGACAGAGCGATACTCATCTCCATACCACCAGTTCCAATCGCTACCTTCGGCAATATATATCCCCTCTTTCGCTTTCTGTATCTCTTCATGTTTCCCGGGGTCTCTTTCTTCAAAATGGGCTAACATCTTACGAGTCCTGGCGAGATAGTCCCAGGCAAGATTATCCTCCTCATGTCCAATCCACACACAAAAATTGTGATTTATCCAGGAACCACTCCATAACCTGGGCAGGGAGACCGGTTTTGTGTACTTTTCCGTAAATTTACTAATCGTTGTCGATTCCAGTAATGGGTCGTCACTGATTGTTTGATAAAGCCTCCTCAGAAAGTCCCCCCCATCATTCTTATAATACTCCCAGCAGTTCTCTCCATCAAGTATAATGCTCACCAGATGGGGTCCAGGGAAGTGGCTTACTCGCTTATGAATATTGTGAAGTTCCTGCATAAAATGCCTCACTGCCTGTTCAGGGGGAACCCCTGCATAGGTAAAACCGATCAGGTCGGATAGTTTCCTATTTCTAAAGACAATTTTTATGGAACTGTCGTCCGTGCTGAACTGATAGAGCTTATAAAGAATATCGGCATTATGGGGAGAAACACCTATTGAGGATGCTAAAATACCTTCATCAGTGGCAATCCAATCTATTCCTGCCTGGGAGATTAAAGGGACGATTGCTTCGGAAACCGCACCCTCGGAGGGCCACATCCCCTTCGGTTTCCGACCGAAGAACTTCTCATAACAGGCAACTGCTCGTTCAATCTGAGCTTTCGCGTCTTCCCGGTGACGAAACTCTTCTTTGGGCAGAGCGATTTCAGGAGTGGCCATCTTTGCTGCCTTAACGTCAATTAGAAGAGGTAAAATGGGATGGTAGTAAGGAGTAACGGAAATTTCAATTTGTCCCTGTTCCTGTTTCTCTCGATACTTGCCAATCACTTTCTTCATTATTCCCAGTTGTTTATCTATCACCAATCTCTTTTCTTCCTCAGTAAATCCCTTCCCTTTCTTCCCCAATTCTCTAAGTTCAGGGTCTTGCCTTCGTAGACAAGGGTCAATCCAACAGAGGTTGAAAAGCAACTGTAAATCTAAAAAATCCTGTATACTAAACCTTTTCTGAATCTCTTTCAACTCTTCCCCAGCCACATACCTTCCTCTCTTGGACAGAAGATCCCAGTATCGGGGAAAAGGTTTAATCATGTTTTCCCAGTTGGCTGTAAAGAAGTTTTGGAGAATAAAGGTTCTCTCTTCAGGGGATAGTTTATTGGCGGGTTTTAAAGTCAAGTCCAGAAACTGGTCAGTCAGATTATTCTGGGCATAATCGTTTATTTGGTCTATCAAGGAAGGGACAAGATTGAAATTTACATGAATCTTAGGAAAGTCGTCTAAGGAAGCCACCATATCATAATAGTCTTTAGTCGCGTGAAGCCTCACCCAAGGAAGGACAAACTTGTTTTCCAGGAGGTCCTTATAATATGGCTGGTGCATATGCCATAGAAATGAAATATGGAGAATGTTATTTTGAGGCATTCCTACTACTTTTTCTTTTTAGCAGGTTTTATAACAGGTTTTTCAACCTCTTTCGAACCACCAAAGTAGTAATGCACAACAACCCTGCCATAAGTTGTGGCGAAAGCTGAAGCAGCGCTTTGATAATAGAGACCGATTTCCGCTCCCAGACCCAAATTGGGAAGCTGCATCATAAAATACTCCACCCCGGCAAATGGACCTATACAAAAATTATCATCTGCGTTCTGTCTTAAGTCTCCACCGATTTCTCCCCCCAAATACAAATTCATGCTCTTCTCATCTTCAACTTTATAGAGTATTCTTCCTCCCAGAAGAAATTGGTTACTATCCGTCTCCAAATGGAAGCCAATAACCGGGTTCACAGCAAATTTATCAGTCAACCAATACCTGAAGGACCAACCGTCCAGAGGTGAAAGAGCAGAAAAACCCACGCCTAATCTCTTCTTCAGACTAACCGCTTCCCCCTTAAGGGGCAAGCAGAAAAGAATACTTACCATTACCAAGCCAGCTACTAATTTTTTCATTTTACCTCCTTCAATTTAGCAGAGCAAGCTCTCTTACTCCAGAGTCCTTGGGAGTAGCGAAACTTGTTTCGCGTTAATAACGCAGAGTGAACTCTCTTACTCCAGAGTCCTTAGGAGTAGCGAAACTTGTTTCGCGTTAATAACGCAGAGTGAACTCTCTTACTCCAGAGTCCTTGATTGCCTCCCTTTATCCACAGGATTATCCCTGCGGGACATCAGAATTTTACCATCATCTCCCCGAGAACTTTATCTGCGCCATCCTCAGCAAGCTCTCCCGCCATAAAGATACCGTACACCAGGCGAAATGAAAGATTTGCTGAGTAATAATACTTAACGAAGATGTCCACTTCATCTCCGATGGCGCCTTTCGGAGTATAAGAACTGTAGCTGAAATAATTAAGTCCGGTTTTTAATTCTGGGAGGGGAAAAACGGACAATCCCAATTTAAGTATCTTCAAGTTAGTAGTTGTATAATCAGGATCTCCATCCCTGACCTCGCTTCTATTTTCCATATAATATTCACCATATTCTTCTTCTGACAGGTGGGCGTAGTCTGAAAGGAAATTTTCGTCTTTTCCTGTAATCGGGGCCACTTCTCCACTGCCAACGAGATATTCACAGGCAGCGATGCCTTTACCAAATCTGGTCTCAGCTTGAAAGTTTCCACCTAACATATAAGCTAAACCTTTATAATCTCTCCCTCCCCCCTTTCCCGATTGAAGGATTATGCCACCCCGATAATCCACTTCCTTTCCCAGTTTTCCACTCAAATGGCAGCCCAAAAAGTTCTTATCCACACCGCTAGTTCGATCTCTCTGCCACAAACCGGAAATTTGGGGAGTAATCCCTTTCCATTTTCTCTTAAAAAATACTCCATAAGCATTCTTCTCTTTCCAGTTATCAGGGCTAACTCCCTCACTCCCTGTAGGTTTTAACATCATTAGCTCGCAGTCGACCTGCCAGGGCAGGATGGCGGATAATTTAATGGCATCGTAACCTGACGCATTGTCATCAACCAATAGCCCATCTCCGTATTGGAGAGGTTGTCTTCCCAGAGCTAAATATAAAGGAAGTCCAAGAAATTCATCAACTTTCACATAGGCATTTTCAATCCAGGGCAGCATATTCTTGCGAGTCAATCCTTCAATGGTTACTGTGGAAGTATCCACACCCCAGAACCCTCTCGATTGTAACTTTAGGCCAATGGTAACTCCCTCTGCTAATACTCCCTCTATCAAGAATCTCGTCCGTTGATAGACGTAACTGGTATCTCCATTGTTTACCGGCACCCACCTTATCCTGACTTCTTCTCCCACTCTTACGCCCGCCAGACAAACTTGAGGAAATATCTGAATGATGGAAACTACAAGAAGAAATAGAATGGTTCGTTTCAAACGCTCTCTCCTTAATTAGGAGTCCTTGCGAAAGCAAGGTTATTAAATTTTGGAGTGTGAAACGAGAGTTTCACCCTGGGTCAAGCTTTCGCTTGACACTTCACCCTCCCTTTCGGGAGGACTCCAGCACGATTTCGAATCCTGCCTATTGTAGGCACAAATTCAATTTGTGCATATATTTTAGATACCATATAAAAAAAAGAGTACAAAGTCAAGAAAAAACTTGACTTCCCCTCTTGAAAGAATCTAATTTATATTGAATTCACGGCGTAGGCGACAATGCCTTTATTTTCGCCTCAGCCATATCCTGCCATATCCTGTCAGAATAGAAATGGGACATCTGTTGGTATATTTTAATTGCTTCATCTTTCTGTCCCAGTTTCTCATAGCACCTTCCCAGGCCTTGGTAAATCCCCGGCAAAAGGTAATGCTGGGGAAACCTGTCCAGAAATTTCTGGTAAGTTTCCTTAGCTTCGTCGAATTTTTCTTCCTGTTCCAGACTATTGCCCAGGCTCAGCAGGACTTCAGGGGTGAACTTCCTGGTTTCATATTTATCCAGATATCTTTTATAAATAGAGGTAGCTTCGCTGTACTTCCCCATTTCATAGAGGGCATTACCTTTATAGAGAAAGACTAAGGGAGTAGCCTTTGAGCCGGAATGTCTTAACGCTTGGTCATAAAACGGGATAGCCTTATCCGGCTGATTCATAAAATATTCCTGTTGTCCTCTCGCCAAAAGACTAAATGCCTGTTCATTCATCTTGGCACGACGAGACAAGGAGAAGGGAATAAAAATAGCCACAGCAAGGATAACTATTCCGCCAATTATAGCATTCTCCTTATTCTCGTTGACCCAGGTAACCGACCTTTCTACCCAACTTACCAAACGGTCTTTTTTAAGCTCTTCTTTTACCCATCTACGAGGCATTCAAGCTCCTTTAAGTACTTTACCAATTAATGACCTGGCGTTTTCCAACATAAGCTCCAGGTCTTCTTTCGCCATTCCTGCTTTGTTAACCACTTCCAAAGCCTGTTGTTCAGTAATTAAGTCTTCCGGTTCATGCGTATCAGTATTAAAAATTAGCTTTGCTCCCCTCTTTTTCGCCAAACTCCCCACGTGTTGATTGGTTAGAGAGTGTCCCTTGCGGGAGGTAATCTCAAGAAGTACATTTTTCTCCTTTGCCAAGTCTACTTCCTCGCTACTTATTTTTCCCGGATGGGAAAGTATATCTATCATGCTGGATAAGGCAGCCCGGTTTGTGCCTGGAGGAACAGATTCGACTATAGTTTCTCCGTGCACCAAAATAATTTTTGCTCCCAGCGCTCTACATTCCTCAGCAACCCGGGAAATTAAATTAGGAGGAACATAGGTCAGTTCTGCACCCGGAAGGACCTCTATTTTATACTCAAGAGTGAGAATTGAAGAGACCTTAACGATATGCGGAATTACGAAACTGAGATTAGACATATCAACATGGTCGGTAATAGCTATTGCTTCGTAACCCTTATTCTTGGCACGAAAGACGAGTTCCGAAGGGATTAATGAACCATCAGAAAAGAAGGAATGTGTGTGAAGGTCAATCATCTATAGTATCCAATATGATTTTTTCTGGCGCCCCCGGGGGGATTCGAACTCCCGACAAACGGTTTAGGAAACCGCTGCTCTATCCATCTGAGCTACGAGGGCGACTCTTTCTTCTCTATTTCAGGCGCAAACATGCATTTGTCTATCTGCTTTTCCTTTCATATTATACTTTCTCTCAGGATTTCGTCAAGAAATTTTTTACCTCAAGTCTACTAAAGTGCCATAAATTCCTACATAAAATAAAAAATCCCAAATCACTTTTATTTTTCAAGCAGATTCGAGATTTCGTCTATCCTTTTTGTAAATAAAAGTTACTCAGGACTTCAATCCCTGAGTTGAGGCTCTGGATTTCTTTATTTTCCTACCATGCACAAAGCGATGAGAAGGAGTATTATAAGGATTAATGCCATTTCCATTGTCCTTTTGAACAGCTCTATTTCCCCCGCTATCTATTTTCCCCAGCTAAAAGTAAGAGCAAATCTGTGGAGATTTCCCAGGTCATGAGAACTAAAGGCATAATCCACAGTGAAAAATCTTATTTTCAGTCCTATTCCACAGGTGAAAGTTTGCAAATGGTTAATTCCCGCCCTCAAATCTACCCTTTTCAAAGAAGGCGAAGTAACCCTTTCCCAGGGAGAAACTTCCAACCCGGCACAGAAGTATGCCTTCTCATCAGGGAGCTTGTTGATATCTGCAGTCAGGGTGAGGTGGTTAGAGAATGTCTTCAATGCCACACCACCTTTGAAATTCATATCATACACATCGGGGTCATCTCTTAGAGTCACCTTTGGCTGCAAGACATTTTGCACGGCTAAACCAATGTTCAATACATCTAAGGGCTGATAAAGTATCCCCAAATCTATTCCCTGTCCATTCCCTGAATATTTCATCACTCGCTCATGAATCAGTTTTAAACTTGCTCCCAGGGAGAGCTGCCCATAAATTCTATTTGCGTAAGAAATAATTACCGCATTCTTGAATATCGACTTATTTATGCCAATCACATTTCCGGTGCCGTCAACTTCTTCATACCCTCCGGAATGGAAGAGAACATCGGAAATAGCTAAAGTCCCCAGCCACCCCAGGGGATGAACATAAGAAAGAAAATTATAACTCGTCTGTTCGAAGAAGGGAGCATACATGGCAAGGAACTGCTGTTCATTAATCTGCGTTAAGCCTGCAGGGTTCCAATAAGGCGCGCTCGCCTCATTTGCCAGTGCCACATATGCTCCCCCCATTGCTAAAGACCTTGCTCCTGCTCCATACTGCAAATAGTCATTGGCCATTCCGTAGTAATTATCTGCCCCGAGAAGTTGCCACTCCATCCCTAAAATCAATACAGAAACAAGAAATATTCTAAGGATTATTTTTTTCATATATCTACGCCTATTTAGCAACAGCAATCTTCCTTAACATATGTCTCTTCTCTTTCTCCACCCAGATGCGACAGATATAACCTCCATTTGCCACCACTTTTCCAGAGAGATTCCTTCCATCCCAGGGAACGCTGTTATCTTCCTTACCACCGTTTCCTCCTGACCGATAATTCTCCTGCCAGACCTGTTGACCGAGGAGGTCGTAAATTGTAATAATTACATTAGAAGGTTCCTCTAAATCATATTCTATGAGAGTTTCCTCTTTACCCGCGCGGAAGGGATTGGGTCGATTGAGAACTCCGTCCACGCCATCGCTCTGGGATTCAGTTTCTGGTGGATTCTCCGATGCGGAATCTGGTTTTGCTGGATCGTCATAAACAGGGAGAGATTCTCCCGCTCCGTAAGCGCCCATCTCAACCCCATTCTCTCCAGTACCTTTACAGGGAGAATCCGGCAGCAAATGAAAATCACGGTTTGCAAAATCTATAAATTTTGGGTCTTGAGAAATACAATACAAACCCCTTCCATCCTCACTCTGATAATCAGAAACAGATTTCCATTCCCCTCCATAGCGCACACACATCGACGCATCAGCAGCATTATACCAGTCGTTGTAGTCATCATTAGTAGAAGAATTTATTCCCATGAGCACACCCACTGAATCATTGCTTGAATAACCAATATT
>DATKVN010000061.1 GCA_035530055.1 bacterium
GTGTTGATATACTGAGAACGGAGGGTTAAGGTGATAAAGAAACTACAAATCATTGAGACACGCTTTCAAGAATTGGAAAGATTGCTTAGCGACCCTAAAATCATTTCTGACAAGGAGACTTTTAAAAAATACGCGAAAGAACTGGCAGAGAAACAACCAATTGTTAATAAATTTAGGGAATTTAAAAATATTGAAAAGGGGATTTCTTCTACTCAGGAAGTTCTAATGAGCGAAGATGAAGAACTTGTGAAACTGGCAAAGAAGGAACTGGAAGGACTTGCCAAAAAAAGGAAGGAAGCGGAGAAGGAATTAAAATTATTACTTGTCGCTCCAGATGTGGATAAAGAAAAGAATATTATCCTGGAGATCCGGGCTGGAACAGGAGGACAGGAGGCATCTCTATTTGCTGGCGACCTGTTTCGAATGTATAGTCGGTATGCTCAAAGAAGAGGTTTTAAGGTAGAAATTTTGGACTCTCATCCCACGGAACTGGGTGGTTTTAAGGAGGTCGTTTTCGGTATAGAGGGGAAAGGTGCTTATGGTGATTTTCAATATGAGGGAGGCGTTCACAGGGTTCAACGGGTGCCGGTGACAGAGGCCAGCGGTAGAATTCATACCTCAGCAGTGACCGTAGCGGTTATGCCAGAGGCGAAAGAAGTGGAAGTCAAAATAGCCCCCGATGTTTTGAGAATAGATACGTTCTGTTCCTCTGGCAAAGGAGGCCAGAGTGTAAACACCACTTACTCAGCAGTGAGGATTACTCATCTTCCCACAGGACTGGTAGCTCAATGCCAGGATGAGAGGTCCCAGTTGAAGAATAAAGCTAAGGCAATGAAGGTCTTACGCGCCAGGTTGTTAGCAAAGATTCGGCAAGAAGAGGACCACGCTCTGTCAGCAAAGAGAAAACAACAGGTTGGTACTGGGGATCGTAGTGAAAAGATAAGGACTTACAATTTTCCTCAGGATCGACTAACCGACCACAGAATAGGCTTAACCCAACATAATCTCAATGATATTATGGCTGGAAATCTTAATCGAATTATTGAAAAATTGAAAGAAACTTTTGAGGAAAGGCAATTCGAAGAAAGAGAAAGTCGAGGGTAAGTTGGTTAAGCAGTATACAGTTTCAGAAATTTTAGATAAAGTTACCAGCTACCTAAAGAGAGAAGGAATACCTGAACCAGGGATTGATGCTGGAGTTTTGCTGGCACACGTTTTGGAAATAGAGAGGTTGGAAATATATTTGAATCTCGACTGCCGGGTAACTAAGAAGGAATTATTAGCTTATAAAAAGTTAATTGAAAGAAGGGTCAAGCGGGAACCTGTAGCCTTTATTGTTGGCTATAAGGAATTTATGGGATTGAAGTTTTTTTTGAATAAGCATGTTTTAATTCCCAGGCCGGAGACAGAAATTCTGGTGGAAAAGGTAATAGAGAAAGCGCAGAATATTAGGAAGTCGGAAAGTTATGGATATGGGAGAGATAGTTCTTTGACCATTGTGGATCTTTGTACCGGGAGCGGGAACATCGCCATAAGTCTTGCCAGAAATATCGCATCCTGCAAAATTTATGCTATTGACATAAGCAAAGGCGCTATACAGGTTGCTCGGAGAAATGCAAGGTTTCATAAGGTTGAAGGAAGAGTAGAATTTCTTTTGGGAGACCTGTTCAGTCCCTTAGAAGAGCTTAACTCAGATTTAGCAGTAGATTTTGTAGTGAGTAATCCTCCTTATGTTAAGTCGAGGGATTTAGTTCTGCTTCCGCCTGAGATTAAGAAAGAGCCTCTTTCTGCATTGGAAGGAGGAAATGAGGGTCTCAACTTCTATCAGCGCATAATCCCGGAGGCCTTAAAATATTTAATTGATGGTGGCTACCTAATTATGGAAATTGGAGATTATCAAGGGAAAGCAGTGATGAATCTTATTAAAAAAGAGAAACAGTTCTATCCATCCCAATTAGTTAAAGATTACGCTGGACTGGATAGAGTGGTTGTGGCGCAGAAATTAAGAAAATGGGGTCAGTAAGAAAATGGGGTCAGCTCTATTTTTGATTCATTAAAATAGTTAAATAGAATTGTGATAAGGCCAAAAATAGAACTGACCCCATTTTCTTTAAGGAGGAAAGAGTGGAAAAGATTCTCATTACTGGGGGAAAGAAACTCTCTGGCATGGTGAAAATCAGTGGTTCCAAAAATGCCTCTTTGCCAATACTGGTCGCTACTCTTTTGACGGATGAGGACTGTATGGTGAAGAATGTGCCTCATCTCCAGGATGTGGAGACGATTTTGGCGTTGTTGAGAATTTTAGGGAAGAGAGTTTCTTACCATAATAAAAGGATAAGAATTTCTTCTACCCATAGACTGGATAGTGAAGCTCCCTATGAGTTGGTAAAAAAGATGAGAGCTTCTATCTTGGTAATGGGTCCTCTCTTGGGCAGGCTTGGTCGAGTGAGAGCCTCTTTGCCCGGAGGATGCGCTATTGGGGCCCGTCCTATTAATCTACACCTTCGAGGGTTTAGGAAGCTGGGAGCAAAGGTGAGTTTGGAAAGAGGATATGTTCAGCTGGATGCTCCTAGGCTTCATGGAGCAAGTATATCTTTAGATTTTCCCAGTGTAGGGGCAACAGAAAATTTGATGATGGCGGCAACGAGAGCTAAAGGAAGAACGGTCATAGAAAATGCTGCTTCCGAACCAGAAATCCAGGACTTGGCCGACTTTTTAAATAAGATGGGGGCTAAGATTAAAGGCGCAGGGACCAATATTATTGAAATTGAAGGTGTAAATGTACTTTCTGGCACGGTTCATGAGGTTATTCCTGACCGAATAGAGACAGGTACGTTTATGGTAGCAGCAGCAGTCACCGGAGGGAATGTGGCTATTCGCGGGGCAGGTTCCGAGCACCTGGAAGCAGTGATAACCAAACTTAGAGAAGCTGGGGCAAAGATTACCTTAAATAATAGAGAAATTAGAGTTACCTCAGGAAAAAATCTTAGGGCGACCGATATTGAGACAATTCCTTATCCTGGCTTTCCTACTGATATGCAGGCCCAATGGATGGTACTGATGAGTCTCGCTAAAGGTACCAGTATAATTACAGAAACTGTATTTGAGAATAGATTTCTTCATGTTGGCGAACTTCAAAGAATGGGATCTAATATCCAGGTTAAAGGCAATAGTGCAATTGTTAAAGGCGTTCCTAAGCTCAGTGGCGCTCCCGTAGTGGCTGCGGACTTGAGAGCTTCGGCAGCATTGATTCTGGCAGCCCTGGCTGCAGAAGGAAAAACTGAGATATTTGGAGTTAGCCATCTCGACCGGGGTTACGAAGATATCGAGAAAAAGTTGAAGCGTTTAGGAGCAAGAATAAAAAGAATAAAAGGATAAGACATTAAAAGATAGTTTGTTCATCACTGAGGAATTTCTTAACGCCAAAAAACTTCGGACTCTGCAGGGCGCAAAAATAAACTCACCCCGATAAATCGGGGTTCGAACAAATTTTTGCTTGAAAGAGAAAAGGTGAAGCATTCCGATTTTCAATCGGGATGCGGATTAGGGGGTTTGGGGGAAATAATCTGGTTTCCCCCAAGGAGTCGCTGGAGCGACGAATAAGGAGCTCCGTGTTAGCGACGGGCGCGAGACGGTGAGCGCCCCGGAAGACAGAGAATCCCGATGGAATCGGGGTGAACGCCAGAGGGGTGAAACCCCTATGGAAGTGTTTCCTCGGGGAACACTTGTCCTCGTTTTTTGGCTGAAATTCCAATATCTTCACAAACTATCTTTTAAACGTTGGCGAGGAGAAAGTCTGCGTGGGAAAGGAGTAGCGAAAAGGTTTGAAAACAATAGAAAAGAAAGTTAGAGAAATTATAGACAGGGTGAAGAATCAAGGCGACAAAGCTTTACTCTTTTATACAAAGAAATATGATGGTCTTCTATTAAAGCCAGCCGAATTGAGAGTGAAAAAAAGAGAGATTGACAGAGCTTTCCAGAAGGTTGGCTTAAATTTTATTAGGTTAATAGAAAGAGCAAAGAAAAATGTAGAAAAATTCCACCTTGGCGAATACAGGCAGATTACAAAAAAAAGTCGGCAATTATCAAAAACCACCTTGAAAGGGGTTCGCTTTCTTGAGCTCTGGCGTCCCGTTGAGAAAGTGGGAGTCTATGTGCCTGGGGGAAAATTTGCTTACCCCTCTTCAGTGCTGATGACCATTGTGCCGGCAAAAGTAGCAGGCGTTGACAGGATTGCCATGGCTTCTCCTCCAGGGAAATTGAATTCTGAGGTTTTGGTGGCTGCCCGGATATGCGGGGTAGAGGAAATCTATAGAGTTGGCGGCGCCCAGGCAATTGCATCTTTTGCTTACGGAACTAGGACTATTCCTAAAGTGGATAAGATTGTGGGACCGGGAAATGTGTATGTGACTACTGCTAAGAGGCTTCTGTTTGGCGATGTAGGAATTGATATGTTGGCTGGTCCTTCGGAAATACTGATTATTGCTGACGGGAATGCCAATCCTGACTATATAGTATCCGACTTATTAGCACAGGTAGAACATGGTGGGGGTGCCACTGCCCGGTTAATCACCACTTCAAGAAAAATAAGAAATATTGTTCGGAAGAAAGTGAAAAGAAAAGGAGTCCACCTGATGTGGGTGGGGAGTATCAAAGAAGCTGTACGCCTTGCCAACGAATTCGCTCCAGAACATCTGGAAATTCTGACAGATAAGCCGGAGAGAATTTTACCTGAGATTAAGAATGCAGGGGAAATATTTCTTGGCAATTGGTCTCCTGTTGCCATTGGTGACTATTATGCAGGGTCAAGTCATGTCTTGCCTACAGGAGGTAGCGCGAGATTCTCTTCAGGATTGTCGGTCAAAGATTTTTTGAAAAGAATGGTAGTAGTAGCGTGTTCGGAGAGAGGGTTGAGAAGTTCAGCTCGAGATATAATCAATTTTGCAAAGGTGGAAGGAATGGGAAGGCATGCAGAGTCAATAAAAGTAAGACTGAAAAAGTGACAATGTTGGAGTAGCGAAGCGGAGCTTCGCGCAGATAAAGTTGGAGGTGAAATGAGAAAGTCAAAGATAGATAGAAGAACCAAGGAAACAAGGATTCGATTGGAGTTAAACTTAGATGGTAAGGGAAGTTATCAGATAAATACGCCAATCCCATTTCTCGACCATATGCTGGAACTCGTGGCAAGATTCGGTTGCATTGATCTGAAGATAAAAGCTTCAGGTGATGTCCGCATTGATGACCATCATACTACGGAAGATTTAGGAATCTCTCTGGGACAGGCGATAAAGAAAGCATTGGGAAAAAAGGAGAGAATATCTCGCTATGGTTTCTCCCTGGTGCCAATGGATGAGGCGCTTTCAGAAATCTCTTTAGATATCTCTAATAGGCCTTATTTGGTATTCAATGTTAAGTTTAGAAGAGAAACTAAGAAGAGAGAAGAGTTCAATTTTGCACTAATTGAGGATTTCTTTCGAGCATTATGTATTAATGCAGGTATTACTTTGCACGTTAATTTAAGGTATGGCAGGAACAACCATCACATTGCTGAGTCAATCTTTAAAGGCTTTGGATTAGCTTTGCGCGAAGCGGTTAAGATAAATCCAAAGTTAAAAGGGATTCCTTCAACCAAAGGTCGAATATAAAGTAGCTGCAGAGCGAAGCTCTGCGGTAGAAAGGCGTAGCGGAGCAAAGCTCCGCGTTGTAGGGGGGAAGTATGCTTGTTATTCCAGCTATTGACATTCGGGGTGGAAACTGTGTTCGCCTGGTCCAGGGGAAATTAGAACAGGAGACTATATTTTCTAAGGACCCTCTCTTTGTGGCGAAGCTTTGGCAGGCTCAGGGAGCAAAAAGGATCCACATAGTCGACCTCGATGGCGCCTTCTCTGGTGTAATCCAGAATCTTGAGCTGATTGTGAAAATTGCAAAGAGTATTAATGTTCCTGTAGAAGTGGGTGGTGGTATACGAGATATGGATACTATTAAGAGAGTATTATCCGGTGGTGTAGCTAAAGTTATCCTGGGCACTTCGGCAATTTATAATACAGAGACAGTAAAAGAAGCATTAAAAAAGTTTGGGGATAAAATTATAATAAGCATAGATTCATTAGGCGGAAAAGTAGCTATTGGGGGTTGGAAAGAAATTACTGCTGTTCGGTCGATGATTCTGGCTAAAAGGGTAGAAGAGATGGGAGTGAAAGAGATAATCTTTACCGATATAAAGAAGGATGGAATGTTGAAAGGTCCCAATGTGAAGGGGATAAAGGCTTTCGCTGAGAAGGTTAGAATTCCAGTTATTGCCTGTGGCGGTATCTCCACCTTAGATGATGTAAAGAGAATTAAGGAACTGGAAAAAGACGGTGTTTCCGGCATGATTATTGGAAAGGCGCTATATACAGATGACATAAAGCTCCAGGAGGCTATGGAAATAGCAGAAAAGGGAGGATGAAGGGATAGTTATCGGAGTCGCTCGGTTAGTAAAACCTCGCTCAAATTCCGCCAGCGCTCATGTGAAACCTGGCGGAATTAAAGCTCCTGCAACTATCCCTTCATCCTTGGGGTGGTAAGAGGTAGAGAAAGTTTTGGGAGGTAACAATGAAGTTTATAGAAGAATTGAAATTTGATAGTCAAGGTTTGATTCCAGCAATAGTGCAGGATTATGAAGATGGTCAGATTTTGATGCTGGCTTATATGAATGCAGAGTCTTTAGAAAAGACAATAGCCACTGGAAAGACCTGTTTTTGGCGTCGTTCCCAAGGGAGACTGTGGACTAAAGGGGAAAAATCAGGACATTTTCAGGAGGTCAAAGAGATTTTTTTAGATTGTGATGGTGATACACTATTGGTAAAAGTGAAACAACTTGGCGATGCTGCCTGCCACACGGGATACAGGTCGTGTTTCTTCAGGAAGGTTAATAAAAAAGGAGAATATGATATTGTTGGGGAAAAAGTTTTTGACCCCAGTAAAGTCTATAAGAAATAGGGGCTGATTCATTACGCAGGTTAAAACCTGCTACTCCGATGAAATAAATAAAAGGGATTTATGTTCCATCCAAGTTTTAGTCAATTCAAAAGATTAGCAAAAAAAGGAAATTTACTTCCCGTCTATAAAGAAATCCTCGCCGATATGGAAACGCCGGTCTCTGCATTCACCAAAGTTGGTATGGGAAAGCATGCCTATCTTCTGGAAAGTGTTGAAGGGGGAGAAAAGTTGGGAAGGTACTCCTTCTTATCCAGTAGCCCGGCATTAATTTTTGAGAGTAAAGGGAGAAAAGTTACTTTGAGTCTTAAGGCTTCAGTAATGCGGCAAGTGAAAGAGACAGACAATCCTCTTGAAGAATTGAAGAAAATCATGCAGAAATACAAGCCAGTAGAAGTGGAAGGGCTACCTCGATTCTACGGAGGAGCTGTAGGTTATATTGGATACGATATGGTAAAGTTCATTGAAGATATTCCCAGCACTAATCCTGATGACCTCGACTTGCCTGATTGTAAATTTATATTTACAGATAATCTCTTAATCTTCGACCACGTAGCCCATACAATTAAAGTTGTTTCCTGCGTCCATTTAGATAGAGAAAAAAGTAATCTAAAGACCTTGTATAATGAAGCGTGCAGGAAGATTGAAAAGTTAATAACTGAGTTGAGAAAGAAACCAAAGAAGAGACCTAAAGCAAGACGGTCAAGAAGCTCAAAGATAATCCTGGAATCGAATTTTACCAGAAACGGTTTTGAGAGGATTGTGGAAAGGGCTAAGGAATATATAAGACGAGGAGACATTATCCAGACTGTTCTGTCTCAGAGGTTACAAACAAAGGTTAGTGCGCATCCCTTCGATATTTATCGAGCACTGAGAGTTATCAATCCTTCACCTTATATGTATTATCTCTCGCTGGGAGGGATGAATCTTGTCGGTTCTTCACCGGAAATTCTCGTCAGACAGGAGGGAAGAATAGTTGAAGTTCGACCTATAGCAGGTACCAGACCGCGAGGGAAAGACGAATTTGAGGATAAGAAATTAGAAAGAGAATTGCTCAAGAGTTCCAAAGAGAGAGCAGAACATCTTATGCTGGTTGACCTGGGAAGGAATGACATTGGTCGGGTCTGTGAGTATGGTAGCGTTAAAGTGCCAGAATTGATGGTTGTTGAGAGGTATTCCCATGTAATGCATATTGTTTCAGGAGTGGTTGGTAAACTAAAAAGAGGAATGGATAGCTTCGATGTCCTTAGAGCCTGTTTCCCCGCGGGCACAGTTTCCGGAGCGCCAAAGGTCAGGGCAATGGAAATAATAGAGGAGTTGGAAAATTTAAGAAGAGGACCCTATGCGGGAGCAGTTGGATATTTCAGCTTTCAGGGAAACATGGATATGGCGATTACCATTAGGACGATCCTGATAAAGGGAAAAGAGGCTTTTCTACAGGCCGGGGCAGGAATTGTGGCTGATTCCATTCCTAAAAATGAATATGAGGAAACAATAAATAAAGCAAAGGCATTATTTGAAGCGATTGAAATGGCAGAGAAAGGGCTTGAATAATGATTCTGGTAATCGATAATTATGACTCTTTTGTCTATAACCTCGTACAGTATTTAGGAGAAATGGGGGAGAGATTGAAGGTTTTTCGGAATGATAAACTCTCCCTTTCAGATATTGATAAATTAGCACCAGAAAAAATAATTATTTCTCCCGGCCCGGGTAGACCCGAAGATGCCGGGATATCCTGCAGTCTAATAAAGGAGTTTGCAAGAAAAATTCCCATCCTGGGAGTCTGTCTTGGGCACCAGTGCATTGGCTATGCTTTGGGAGGAGAAGTAGTTAGGGCAGGAAGGATTATGCATGGTAAGACTTCCCTGGTTTACCATAACCAGAAAGGAATATTCGAAGGGATTACCAATCCTTTCGAGGCAACACGTTACCATTCGCTGATTGTAAAGGCAGATAACCTGCCTGAATGTTTGGAGATTATTGCTCAGACTGACAGAAAAGAGATTATGGGGATTAAACATAAAGACTACTCGATTTGGGGAGTCCAGTTCCATCCAGAATCTATTCTCACTAAAGAAGGAAAGAAGCTCTTAAGAAATTTTTTAGAAATGGCAGAGACTTCTCAAAGGAGAAGAGAATGATTAAGGAAGCAATTGCCAAAGTAGTAAAAGGTGAAAACCTCGAAGAAAAAGAAGCAGTTCAAGTAATGGAAGAGATTATGTCAGGTAAGTGTACCGATGCCCAGATTGGAGCTTTCATTACCGCCCTGAGAATCAAGGGAGAGACTGTGGAAGAGATAACAGGATGTGCCAAAGTGATGCGGGCTAAGGCGACTAAAATTAATGTATTGCCAGAGGTAGACATAGATCGGGATGAAATCAACATCGATTGGGAGACAATAGTGGATACCTGTGGCACAGGGGGCACAGGGACGAACACCTTTAACATTTCTACCACCACAGCGTTTGTGGTGGCTGGATGTGGTCTCAGGGTGGCTAAACACGGAAACAGGGGAGTCTCCTCAAGTTGTGGAAGTGCCGATGTTATAAAGGGTCTAGGAGTGAACCTCGATGTTCCTCCTGAGGTAGTTGCCAAGTGCCTGAGGGAGATTGGGATAGGTTTTCTCTACGCTCCTCTCTTTCACGGAGCTATGAAATATGCTATAGGTCCCCGACGAGAAATAGGTCTTCGTACTGTATTTAATATTCTCGGTCCTTTAACTAATCCCGCCGGTGCCACAGCTCAGGTTCTGGGAGTTTACGATGGTGAACTCACAGAAATGATGGCTCACGTGTTGAACAACTTGGGAGTAAAGAGAGCCTTCGTTGTCCACGGTTTAGATACTTTAGATGAGATTACGATTACTGGCCCAACTAAAGTTTCTGAATTAAAAAAGAAAAAGGTGGAAACTTACCATATCAGGCCGGAGGATTTCGGTCTTTCTGTCGCCCATCCTAGCGAAATAAAGGGAGGCGGAGTTGAAGAGAACGTTGGGATAGTTTATTCAATTCTTAAAGGCAAGAAAGGTGCACAGCGGAACGTCGTTCTCCTGAACGCCTCTGCTGCTCTTGTGGCTGGAGGAAAAGCAAAAGATTTTAAAGAAGGGATTAGACTGGCTGAAGATTCAATCGATTCCGGCAAGGCAATGAAAAAGTTGGAGCTCTTAAAGGAATACACCACCAAAGCCGCATAGAATTATAACTGTAGTGTAGGACTTTATGCCCGTAATAGTTTTGGTCGCGTAGGGGCGACCATAAAGGGCTACACTACCTTATACCCATCAGTTGCTCAACGGCTTAATGTTATGGATATTTTAGGGAAGATAGTCTCTTATAAGAAAGAGAAGGTGGCTGAAAAGAAGAAAAAGATTCCCCTGGGTAAACTGAAGGATAGAATTAATAAGCTTCCTCCAGCCAGAGATTTTAAGGGAGCAATTTCTCTTCCAGGAAAAATAAATCTAATCTGCGAGATTAAAAGAGCTTCTCCTTCCAGTGGCCTCATTTGTAGAGAGTTTTATCCCCAAAAGATAGCCCAGACCTATGAGAAAAATGGTGCAGGGGCTATTTCTGTATTGACAGAAGATAAGTATTTTCAGGGAGATATCCTTCATCTCTTCTCTGTTAAACAGAGCGTTAACATTCCCATTCTACGTAAGGACTTTATTATTGACGAATACCAACTCTATGAATCGAGAGCTTTTGGTGCGGATGCTGTTCTTTTGATTGCTTTTCTTCTGGATGGTAAACAGATAGGCGAATTTATAAAGATAAGTAAAGATATAGGAATGGAAACTCTGGTTGAGGTTCATTGTGAGGAAGACCTGGAGAAAGTCCTCTCCACTCCTGCAGAGATTATCGGGATAAATAATCGCAATCTGAAAGATTTCACTGTTGACCTTAATGTAACCAAAAATTTAAAGAAGAAGATTCCGAAGGAAAAGATAGTTGTTTCCGAAAGCGGTATCAAAACGAGAGATGACGTTTTGTTGTTGAAAAATACAGGAGTAAATGCTATATTGATTGGACAAGTCTTACTGGAAAGCGAAGACATCGGTAAGAAATTGGAGGAATTGAGGATTTAAAATCATAAAAGGAGGTGGGTATGGAACAGACGAAGATCATTCTATCAGAAAAGGAGATTCCCCAAGCCTGGTACAACATCCAGCCGGACCTGCCAGAACCTCTGGCTCCACCATTGCATCCCAAGACTTTTAAGCCATTGGGACCTGAGGACCTGGCACCTCTCTTTCCTATGGAGTTGATTAAACAGGAGGTTAGCCAGGAGCGCTGGATCGATATACCGGATGAGGTTCTCAATGTCTATAAGATGTGGAGACCGACACCTTTACATCGAGCTTATAGGTTAGAAAAAGCACTGAATACTCCTGCAAGAATCTATTACAAGAATGAGAGCGTAAGTCCTCCGGGAAGCCATAAGCCAAACACAGCAGTTGCTCAAGCCTACTACAACAAAAAGGAGGGAGTAAAAAGAATTGCTACCGAGACAGGAGCAGGGCAGTGGGGAAGTGCCCTTGCTTTTGGTTGTAACATCTTCGGACTGAAATGCACAGTTTATATGGTAAAAGTGAGTTATCAGCAGAAGCCTTACCGGAGGGTGTTAATGGAGACATGGGGGGCAGAAGTCCATCCCTCGCCGACTAATTCAACCAATGCTGGAAGAAGTATCCTGGAGAAAGACCCCAAGTGTCCAGGCAGCCTGGGTATTGCCATATCAGAAGCAGTCGAAGATGCAGTTACACATGACGATACTAAGTATTCTCTGGGCAGTGTTTTGAATCACGTTCTCTTACATCAAACTGTTGTGGGACTGGAGCTTAAAAAACAGTTGAAACTGGCTGAGGAAAAGCCCGATATTCTAATAGGATGTGTAGGTGGAGGGTCCAATTTTGCCGGGTTCTGTTTCCCATTTGTTAAAGATAAACTGCAAGGTAAAAAGATACAGATAATTGCCTGCGAGCCTGAGGCGTGTCCCACTTTAACCAGAGGTCCTTACCGATACGACTTTGGAGATACTGCTTGCACAGCTCCGGTGGTAAAAATGTTTACTCTGGGCCATTCATTTATTCCTCCTGGAATCCATGCCGGTGGACTGAGGTATCATGGTGATGCTCCCTTGGTTTGCCTTCTGGTGAACAAAGGAATTATTGAGGCTAGAGCATACCATCAGAATCCTGTATTTGAAGCAGCTGTTCTCTTTGCTCGCACTGAAGGCATCCTTCCTGCTCCAGAAACAGCCCATTGTATAAAGGCAGCAGTGGATGAAGCGAAAAAATGTAAAGAGACAGGGGAAGAGAAATGCATCGTGATAGCCTTTAGTGGACACGGACACTTCGACCTTGCTGCCTATGATGCTTACCTGGGTAAGAAATTAGAGGATTACGCCTATCCAGAAGAGAAGATAAAAGAGGCTCTAGCAGCAATTCCGGCAATCGGGTGAAAAAGTCTGGAGTCCTTCGGACAAGGAGGGATTCTGAGCGCCAATGTAGGGGTCCTGATGTATCGGGGTGGTTGCCCGAGGGACGGCACAGAGCCCGTCCCCTACAGGAAATGATGTAGGGGCGACACTCCGTGGTCGCCCGAGGGTTAGTATTGATGGTCAGGATAAAAATTTGTGGCATTACTAATGAGAAGGATGCCTTGTGGGCAGTCAATCTGGGAGTCGATTACATAGGCTTCAATTTTTACAAGAATAGCCCTCGCAAAATTTCTCCAAAATTGGTAGCCCAGATTATTGGAAAACTCCCCTCCTTCACCCAGCCTGTGGGCGTTTTTGTAAACGAAGAGATGAAAGCAGTCAAGAGGATTGCCGAAAAATGCAGGCTCAATCTGGTGCAGTTTCATGGTGAGGAGAGCCCTGAATACTGTCGAGAGTTGCAAGCGCAGAGTCCGAGACTAAAGATAATTAAAGCATTCAGGATAAGAAATAAAGAAAGTCTGGAAGGGATGGAAAAGTACAGTGTAGATTATTATCTTCTTGATTCCTATGTTTCGGGGATAGAGGGAGGGACGGGAGAAGTTTTTAACTGGGATCTGGCAGCGGAGGCAAAGCAGTTTGACAAGCCAGTATTTCTGGCGGGAGGTCTTACTCCTGATAACATAACTCAAGCTATAGAAAAGGTTAATCCCTATGGTGTAGATGTAGCCAGTGGTGTAGAGAGGACTCCCCGACGAAAAGATTACGACCTCATGCGTGAATTCATAAATCGAATTAGAACAAAAAAACTATAACTGCACGTGGAAATATGAATATGGAAAAGGTTTTACCAGACAAGTCAGGCTATTTCGGTATCTTTGGAGGAAAGTTTGTTCCCGAGACCTTGATGTCTGTCCTCAAGGAGCTTGAGCGAGTTTACAATAGGGCAAAGAGGGACAAAAGTTTTAAGGATGAACTCAAATACTACCTCTCGGAATATGGGGGAAGACCCACACCATTATATTTTGCCAGAAACCTGACAGAGAAGCTGGGTGGTGCGAAGATATATCTTAAAAGAGAAGACCTCTGCCATACGGGCGCCCACAAGATAAATAATACTCTTGGTCAGGCACTTTTGGCAAAGAGGATGGGTAAGAGAAGAATCATTGCTGAGACAGGAGCTGGTCAACACGGAGTAGCCACAGCTACTGTTTCTGCCCTTTTAGGACTGGAATGCGAAATTTATATGGGAACTGAGGATATAAAGAGGCAATCGCTTAATGTTTTTAAGATGGAACTTTTAGGAGCGAAAGTTATTCCAGTCTCTTCGGGAACTAAAACCTTAAAGGATGCAATCAACGAGACGATTAGGGACTGGGTTGCCAATGTAAGAACAACGCATTATCTTTTAGGCTCCTGTGTTGGTCCGCATCCTTATCCCATGATGGTAAGGGATTTTCAGTCAGTTATTGGTAAGGAGGTCAAGCGCCAGATACGGGAAAAGGAAGGACGGTTGCCCGATTATTTGATAGCCTGTGTGGGCGGTGGAAGTAACTCTCTTGGCTTATTTCACCCTTTTTATAAAGATGCAGTAAAGTTTATCGGAGTGGAAGCAGCTGGGTTAGGAATAAAAAGTGGCAGACACGCTGCTTCTCTATATGCGGGAGAGATAGGAATACTGCATGGTTCAAAGAGTTATGTTCTCCATGACAGCAATGGGCAAATTCTTCCCACACATTCTGTTGCTCCTGGCTTAGATTATCCAGGAGTTGGACCTGAACACAGTTTTTATAAGAAGACAGGCCGTGCCGATTACTTTGCTGTTACGGATAAGGAGGCACTGGAGGCTTTCCACCTACTCTCTGAAACCGAAGGCATTATTCCCGCGCTGGAACCGGCTCACGCTTTGGCCTACTTGATGAAAATAGCGAAGGATACTAATAAAGATGAGATAATTGTTCTTTGTCTCTCCGGTCGGGGAGATAAAGATGTAGAGATAGTTAAGGGATGAAGGGATAGTTATCGGAGGCGCTCGGCTAGAGCCTCGCTCAAAATCGACCAGCGCTGGGGCTTTACCTGGCCGATTTAAAGCTCCTGCAACTATCCCTTCATCCCCGGCGTATTGGAAGGTTGGGATAGTTATCGGAGGCGCTCGGCTCTTCACAAACTATCTTTCAAATGTGTAGTTGTAGCTGCAGAGCGAAGCTCTGCGTCTGGAATCCTCCCGAAAGGGAGGGATAAATTAGGACCTTGCTTTCGCAAGGAGTCCACTGCTATGAACAGGATTGACAGTAAATTTGGAGAGTTAAACAGAGAGGGTAGAAAGGCTTTAATCACTTTTATTACTGCCGGTGACCCAGATTTAGATACGACCTTTGAGTTAGTTTTGGAGATGGAGAGGAAAGGCGCAGATGTCGTTGAGTTAGGTGTCCCTTTCTCTGACCCCTTGGCTGATGGCGCTACCATTCAGAGAGCATCCCAGAGAGCGTTAAATAATAAGGTAAGATTAAGAGATATACTCAAATTGGTCTATAAATTGAGAAGGAAGACAGAGATTCCCATCGTTCTGATGAGTTATTTGAATCCTATTTACAAGTATGGGTTGGAAGAATTTGCCACAACGTGTAGAAAAACGGGCGTAGATGGGGTTATCATTCCCGACCTTGTGCCCGAAGAAGCAGAAGAGTGGCTGACGGTGGCGCGGTTGAATAAATTATCTACGATTTTTCTGGCTGCTCCCACTAGCCCGCTGGAGAGGATAAAAAAGATTGCCAGCAAAAGCACCGGCTTCTTATATTATGTATCTTTAACTGGTGTGACCGGTGCTCGCGATAAATTGAATAGCAATATAATTGAGGCTTTAAAAGCTATTAAAAGGATAACTAATAAACCTGTAGCCTGCGGCTTTGGAATCTCCAATCCCCAACAGGCACGAAAAGTATCCAGATATAGCGATGGTGTTATTGTGGGTAGTGCGATTATAGATTTGATTGAAAAGAGCACCACCAGAAAGGCTATATTAAGGAATGTGGGTAATTTTGTTGCATCTTTACACCAGAAAATGGTAGGTGATTAGTATGCCAGTTGAAGAACCCGGTGGTAAAAAGAGTGTGCCAGGTGGTCTGTGGACGAAGTGTGAAAAGTGTAACGAGATAATTTATAACAAGGAACTGGAAAAGAATTTTAAGATTTGTCCTAAGTGTGGTTATTACTTTCGATTGACGCCAAAACAGCGCATTAGGTTACTTCTGGACAGAGGAAGTTTCCGGGAGAATTACGCCAATCTTAAACCTAGCGACCCCCTGGGGTTTGTTGCTGTTCAGTCTTACAAAAACAAGGTGAAGCAAGACCAGAAGAAGACAGGATCGATTGAGGCAGTTATTAGTGGCGAAGGTAGAATAGGCAAACACAAGGTAGCTATAGCTATTTTAGATTTTGACTTCATGGGCGGGAGTATGGCTTCCGTGGTGGGGGAAAAGGTGACTCGCCTAATCGAAAAAGCAATCAAGAAAAGAATTCCGGTAGTTATTGTCTCTTCTTCCGGTGGGGCAAGGATGCAGGAAGGAGTTCTTTCCCTAATGCAGATGGCAAAGACAAGTGCAGCCCTGGGTCTTTTAGATCGGGGAAAGATACCCTTTATTTCCATTTTAACTAATCCTACTACAGGCGGGGTAAGTGCAAGTTTTGCCATGTTGGGTGATGTAATTATTGCCGAACCCAGAGCACTTATCGGCTTTGCTGGCCCGCGGGTTATCGAACAGACCATAAGGCAAAAATTACCTGAGGGATTTCAGACTTCAGAATTCTTATTAAAACATGGTTTAATAGATATGATAGTGGAAAGGAAAGATTTAAAGAACACTATTGTTAGAATATTAAATCTTTTTTCATCCAGATAAACCAAAATTGATGCCCTAATATTTTATAGTAGTGTAGCCCTTTATGGGTGTAATCCCTACGGGGACACGTCCTTGGGCGACCATAAAGGTCGCCCCTACGCGACCAAAACTATTACGGGCATAAAACCCTACACTACTTAGCCATAGACAAATTATCTCCTAAAAAATTGCAATATGACCTACCCCCAGGTTTTAGATTACCTCTCGGCTTCAGAGCATTTAGGTATAAGGTTTGGACTCTCTAATATTAGGAAGCTTTTGAGAGCCACTGGCATTGATGATGAGAAATTCCGGATAATCCATATTACCGGGACAAACGGAAAAGGGTCAGTGGCTATTTTTCTCTCCAGCATTCTTAGAGAAGCTGGATTCAAGGTCGGCCTGTATACTTCGCCTCATTTAATCGATTTTCGGGAACGCATTCAAGTAGATGGGAGATATATTTCCAAGAAGGAAGTTAGCGAACTCCTCTCTCAGTTACTGTTTTTTATCAGAACTCCTCGCGCAAAATTCTCCCTGGAGCCGACCTATTTTGAAATAATAACAGCCCTGGCGCTCCAATACTTTTCTCAAGCCAAGGTGGAAATAGCCATCTTAGAAGTGGGCATGGGCGGCCGTTTAGATGCCACAAATGTATTCAACCATTCCCTGGTCTCAATCATCACCAATATTAATCATGAGCATACGGAGTATTTGGGCAAAAGAATTTCTGATATCTCTCGAGAAAAAGCAGGAATTATAAAAAATAATGGAATCGTAATTACTGGAGTGGAACAGAAAAGAGCTCTGGGAATAATAAAAGGAGTATGTCAGAAGAAAAAAACAAGATTATTCCGTTTAGGAAAAGATATCAAAGTCCAATACGTAAATCAAAGAAAAGATACCAATAATTTTTGCGATTCCCAGATGTTCAATTACCAGGGAATCTTTGATAGTTTCAGAGATTTGAAGATAAAACTTTTAGGGAGACACCAGATAGAGAATGCGGCTTTGGCCCTGGGTGCAATCGAAGGATTAAGATTGAGAGGAATCCGCGTGGCGGAGAACCATTTGAGAAAGGGGCTGGAGAAAGCGACCTGGTCGGGGAGATTGGAAGTTTTAAATTATGTCAACCGGAAAGGAAAGAATTGTAGGGTAGTGTTAGATGGTGCGCATAATCCATC
>DATKVN010000062.1 GCA_035530055.1 bacterium
GTCATTGAAAAGGTTATAGAATACCGGCGCTTGGTAAATCAGAAAAGAAGCAGGAAAAAGAATAAAGGATAAGGGGAGAAAGACAAACCACAATAGGAGGAGAGATGGATATTACCACTATTTTAGGAGTGATAAGTGGAATTAGCTTAATTGTTGTTGCCATCATTATGAGAATGGGAGGGGTGGGATTAAAAGGCTTCTTTGATGTATCTTCGATGTTTATTACTTTTGGGGGTGCATTTGCTGCCACATTAGTCAATTATCCAATGAAGCAGGTCCTGGGAGTTTTTAAAATTGCCAAGAAAGTTTTAACTGAGAGAGAAGAATACCCTGCTAAATTAATCAATCAGTTTATATATTTTACCAAGATAGCTCATAAGCAAGGGATATTGGAACTTGAGAAAGAATTAAATAAGGTCAATAATGAGTTTCTAAAAAGAGGTGTGCAATTAGTTGTTGACGGCGCCGATCAGGAGAGAATCCGCGCTGAGTTAGAAACAGAGATAACATTCATTCGTGAGAGGCACCGTATAGGACAGGAAATTTTCTTAACTCTGGGCACTTACTGTCCTGCCTTTGGGATGGTCGGAACAATTATGGGGCTGATTATGATGCTTGCACGCATTGAAGACCAGAGCCAGATTGCCGGTGGTATGGCGGTAGCCCTGTTAACCACTTTTTATGGTGCGGTGGCTGGCTATCTTTTCTTCTTGCCCGTTGCCGGGAAATTGAAGCGTCGCAGTGAAGATGAGATATTTATCAAGGAAGTTATTATTAGGGGAGTTCTCTCCTTGCAGGCAGGGGAGATTCCCAGCGTTATGGAAGCCAAATTGAAAGCCTACCTGGCTCCGCAATTGAGGAAAAAGACAGTGGAGAAAAAGAGCACATCCATAGAATAAACCGCCTAACTTATTTTTCAGGAGAGAGATAATGGCTATTCTGCCAGGTGTTCCCAGGCGAGTAGATAGCGAAATAAAAATAGGAAAGTCCTCACCCGCATGGATGCTGACTTATTCAGATTTAATGACCCAGCTTTTGATATTTTTCGTTATGATGTTTGCTTTAGCCAGTGCTATGAACGAAATGCAATTGATAAAGTTAAAGAAGAAGCTGGAAACATACGTTACGGAAAACCGGTTAGAAGGCTATATTGGTCTAAAAATAGATGAGAAAGGATTGGTAATTTCTCTCCGCGAAAAATTAATGTTCGATAGTGGAAGAGCTGAAATTCACCAAGAAGCGAAATACATCTTAAAAGACATTACTAAAGAGATTGGCGATGTGCCAAATAATGTGCGGGTTGAAGGGCACACTGATAACGTCCCCATTGGTCCGGAATTGAGGAGCAAATTTCCCACTAACTGGGAACTATCTACAGCCAGGGCTACGAATGTGACCCGCTATCTGCTGGAGACACTAAATTTTCCTCCAAAACGGATATCCTCTGCAGGATACGGAGAGTATCAGCCTGTTGTGGATAACGATACTGAAGAACACAAAGCAATGAATCGAAGAGTAGATATTGTGGTGCAGAGGATTGGCACCAGGCTTAAACGTCCAGAAGGCGTTAAGAAAATTTTTTAGCAAGCAAACCTCGCCATAGTTTCACTATCTTCCCTTTTTGCCGTCCTACCGTTCCTTTCTCTCATTTATATTAACATTCGTTTTGCCACTTTTTCCTTGTTCCCCGTTGAAAATCGGGACGTGGCAATCTCACCAAAGTGTCATTGCGAAGGACGAAGTCCTGAAGCAATCTCGTAATTGGGCAGGAGATTACCACGCCCTTCGGGCCCGCAATGACAGACCAAAGACAAGACTTTTTCAGAGATCTCTTAAAAAAGAGTTGACAAAAAAGCTCTTTTTTGCTAATTTCTTATAAAGTTTCGCAGACATGGGGAAGTGGAAAAGGCAAAGTCTGCGTTAAAGGGGGGTAAGAGATGAAAACACGGATTACTCTCTCGATCGTGGTGAGCTTGGCCAGCCTGGTATTGGGAATTATTACCCGACTCATTCCAGGGACATTAGTGGTAGCACCCCGCACCTTCCTATTCTTTGCGGGCTATTGTTTGGTTTTGGCGATAGCGCTTGAGCTTTATCCTTCAAAAAAAGAATAGAAAGCAATTTAACATCTTTTGATAGTTTGTCAATTTTTGGTCTGAACAGACCCCCCATCCAGAAAGTTTTTAAATAGAGGGGTTAGTTTCTTTCTGGATGGGGGCGGTTTTTTCGGAATGGTGGTTAAAGTGAAGACTTTTGTGCCCAAAAAGGAAAATATTGAAAAGAAATGGTGTTTAATTGATGCCTCTGATCTGGTCTTGGGGAGATTGGCAACAAAAGTAGCAGAGTTATTAAGGGGCAAGGGTAAACCGATTTTCTCTCCCCATGTGGATATAGGTGATTATGTGATTATTATTAATGCCGGGAAGGTTTTACTGACTGGAAAAAAATTGGAACAGAAATTCCATTTTACCCATTCTGGTTATTCAGGCGGGACCAGATTTACCCGATACGATAAATTGATGGCAGAAAATCCAGAAAAGGCAATTAGATTAGCTGTCAAAGGAATGTTGCCGTCGAATAAACTCAGTGATAGGTTGATTACTAAATTAAAAATATATAGAGGCAGCGAACATCCACACGGAGCACAGAAACCTCAGATAATAAAAATCGAAAAGAAAACACATTAAATTTTTTACTTTATAAGTTAATGGAGAAACTATATGGCTAAAGTGACAGAGATTTGGGGCTTAGGCAGAAGAAAGACAGCGATTGCCAGGGTTATATTGAGATCTGGTAATGGGAAGGTCATAATCAACAGATTACCTCTGGATAAATACTTTTTTGGTTTACCTCGTCTAAAGGAATTCAGTATAGAACCTCTAAAAGTAACGAATTTACTGAATAAATTCGATATTTCGGCAAATGTTTCTGGTGGAGGCAAGAATGGTCAAGCAGGGGCAATAAGGCATGGAATTTCACGTGCACTGGCTAAGGTTGACGAACAGACAAGGGTCACTTTGAGAAAAGAGGGATTGTTGACGCGCGATCCCCGTATGGTCGAGCGAAAAAAACCTGGACAGCCAAAAGCAAGAAAAAAGTTCCAATTCTCCAAGAGATAAACTCGTTTTGTAAGGATAGAGTTAAATTTGCGGAAGCAATAAGCTTATTGCTTCCGCTTTTTTTTGAGAAAAACCTGCTTGAAAGCAGGAAATTAGGTTAAGATACTCAAAATAGGTACTCTGGGTCGTCTCTGACCCAGAGTTTCTGTCGGGCTCGGGGACGAGCCCGACTACCAGTCAGGGGTTTTTCAACAGTATCTAAATCGAACCCCTACAGGAAATATAATTTGACAAATTTGGATAATTAGAATATAATTTAAAAAAATTAAAGTCAATATGGGAGAAAAATGTGAAAAAGGAAAATTTAATCATCGTAGTTATTCTTTTCTTATCTATTGTTTCTATTGTAATGGGCATATATCTTATTGGAGAAAAGACTGTTGAAGGAAAAACTCGAATTCTGACCAGAAAAAAGGAAGTAGCAGTGGTCTATCTTTACGGACCAATATCTATTTCTCGACGTACATCAGGATGGGCTCGCTTCTTGCCCGGAGCCGATAGTATTGCCAGTGAGTTGAGAAAGATAGGTAAAATTACCACTATAAAAGCAGTGGTCTTAAGAATTAATAGTCCTGGCGGAAGCATCGGTGCGGTTCAGGAAATTTATGAGGAAGTAATTAGGCTAAAAGAAAAAGGAAAGAAAGTTATTGTCTCCATGGGCGATGTAGGCGCCTCCGGGGCATACTATATTGCTTGTGCTGCAGATAAAATTGTAGCCAATCCGGGAACCATTACCGGAAGTATAGGGGTACTCATGAGTCTTGGTAATATGGAGGAGTTGTTTCGTAAGATAGGAATTAAAGTTGAGGTTATAAAAAGAGGAAAACATAAGGACATCGGTTCTCTATCCCGGGAAATGACAGCGGAAGAGAAAAGACTGCTTCAGGGAGTGATAGATGATGCCTACGACCAATTTCTCCAGGTAGTAATTGAAGGCAGGAACCTTAGGAAAAGTAAAGCAGAGAAGCTTGCTCAAGGTCAGGTGTTTACCGGACGGCAAGCAAAAAATTTGGGGCTAATTGATGAAATTGGTAATTTTCAAGATGCTGTAAGACTTGCAGGTAAACTTGCTGGCATTCCTGGCGAACCAAAGGTCATTGAGTTGCCCAAGCCATTTCCCGGAATTCTTGGTATTTTTTCCAGTCACTTTATGACAAATCCTCTGCAAGATTTAATGAACGAAAATTCCATAAGATTAGAATATATCCTCCAATAGATCCCCATTCCGAGAGAAATATGGAAAACAACTATTTAGCGCTCCTCTACGATTTAATTGCCCATCCAGGAAGAGGGCTTAATCGAGCCAGAGAAGATAAACCATGGATTTTTCTGGTAGCGGTTGTTATTTTGTCAGGAATTAGCATTGCTACCGGAGCCGCTTTGTTTGTTTCCAGCTTCACTAGAGTGGGGAGGGTCGCCTTATTTTCCAATCTCTTTCTGGTTATGATTCTCCTCACCCTCTTCTGGGTAGTTAATGTGGGAATTCTCCATTTCTTTGCTGAAGTATGGGGAAAAAGGGGCAGCGTAATCGACCTTTTCATTACTCTGGGATTGGCAATATTTCCCTTTGTTTTTGTTAGTCCACTATCTTTGATAGTAGAAGGATTGGGTGGAGGGAGAATTTTCTTTCAGTCCTTTTTTACCATTGCTCTCTTCCTGTGGTGTTTTTTCCTTGCGCTGGCTGCTATTAGGGAAGTCTATTCTTCTGCCACTTTTGAAGCCCTGCTGATACTTTTGACACCAATTATCCTGTTTACGGTACTTTGTATATTTCTCCCTCTGGGTTGTATTCTTTTAACAATACTTTCTCTTCCTTTATGAAGAGAAAGACTTCCAATGTTGCATTTGGGGTGTGAGAGAGAAATAGGCACTCCTTAAGAATTGGAGGAAGTTCAATGATAACAGTGAGTATTGTGGGAGCCAGTGGTTATACAGGAAGGGAATTAATAAAGATTCTCTTTAAACATCCCCAGGTGAAAATTGCTCACCTGACTTCCGAGACCTACAAGGGAAAGAGAGTTTCAGAGCTGCACAAAGGGCGGGCCGGTTTTATAGATAAGAGGTTTGAGAAATTGAATATTGATAAGGTCGCCGAGGATTCAGACCTTATCTTTCTTGCCCTTCCCCACGGTAAATCTCAGAAACCGGTAGCAGAATTTTTGAAAAAAGGGAAAAAAGTTATAGACCTCTCAGCCGACTATAGATTAAAGGACAAATCCCTGTATAAGAGATGGTATGGGCTGGAACATTCTTATCCCCGGCTTCTCCAAAGAGCAGTTTATGGATTACCAGAAATTTATAAAGAAGAGATAAAGAAATCCTCTCTCGTAGCAAATCCCGGTTGCTATCCCACGGGGGTAATTTTAGGGGTTGCTCCTCTTCTGGCTCATGGATTAGGCGATGGAAATTCTATAATTGCCGATGCTAAATCAGGAATATCCGGCGCAGGGAGGAGATTGGATAGCGCTTACCATTTCAGTGAGTGCCACGAAAATCTCACCGCCTATAATGTGGGGAAACACCGACACATTCCCGAAATAGAACAGGAGTTATCAAAGATTTCTAAAGAAAAGATAACTATTTCCTTTACTCCCCATTTAGTTCCTATGGACCGTGGGATTCTATCCACAATCTATCTTAACTTCGAGGGGAAAGTTTCACTCGACAGAATATGGACTGTTTATAAAAAATACTATAGAAAAGCACCGTTTGTGAAGATTTTACCAAAAGCCACTTTTCCCGAGGTAAGGAACATCGTGGAGACTAATTTCTGTGAGATAGGTCTTATGGTTGATAAACGTACTAATCGGATAATTATTATTACGACGATAGATAATTTGGTTAAAGGCGCTTCTGGACAGGCTGTACAAAATATGAACTTAATGTCTGGATTTAAAGAAACAGAAGGATTACTTTAGAAAGGCGGAAAGTGGTAACCTGACCTTGGCTCGTCCAGCGCAGGCGGGTCTTAAGTCGGTCGCCTTTTAGGGTGACTGAGTCGGCACTCTAAAGAGTGCCCGACCAGATTGGTATATGCTTTGGAGTCCTCCCGAAAGGGAGGAATAACCTTGCTTTCGCAAGGACTCCAACATATTGGTCGGTCGCCCTTTAGGGTGACGGAAGCTCGGGACTAACTACATGAAAACGAGCAGATTATTTCTCCCCCAAGGTTTTTTTCTAAATGGAATTAATTCAGGGATAGCAAATAGAAAAAAAAGAGATATAGCTCTCATCCATTCGGAAATTCCCTGTGTGGCAACTGGGCTGTTCACTAAAAATAGAGTGAGGGCAGCTCCGGTCATAATCTCTAAAAGACATCTGAGGAATGGTCGGGCGCAGGCGATTCTGGTCAATTCGGGTGGTGCAAATGCCTGCACTGGAAACAGGGGAATGGAAGATGCGGAAATGATGGCTTATGATTTGGCTTGTCAACTGGGTATAAAAAAGGAAGATGTTCTACTTGCCTCCACAGGAGTAATTGGTCGATTCCTGCCTATGAGTCGAGTTAAACAAGGAATTAGGAAGATAGCCGAAACTGTGGGAAGCCCTTCTAAGCCTGAGTTTTTTGCTGAAGCAATTATGACCACCGATACTACTCCCAAAATAATCAGCAGGCAATTTTTGACTCAGAATCGTAAGAGAGTAGCCATCTGTGGATTAGCCAAAGGCGCAGGAATGATTCATCCTGACCTGGCCACTCTTCTCTGTTTTATAATTACTGACATAAATATCCACAAGAGCTTGTTACAAAGGTCGTTGATGAGGGCGGCTGAAAGATCGTTTAACTCCCTTACTATCGACGGTGATACAAGCACCAACGATTCTGTTTTCATCCTGGCCAATGGTCGAGCAGGGAATAGGCCGATAAATGGTGCAAATCAGGATTTTTTGAGGTTTCAGAATAATCTCAATGGGGTGATGTTAGGGCTGGCGGAGTTGATTGCCCGGGATGGAGAGGGAGCAACAAAATTGGTCAGTATAGTAGTTAAGAATGCAGAGACCGCTGTAAGTGCAAAAAAGATAGCCAGGCATATCGCCAGCTCTTCTTTGGTTAAGACAGCCTTATACGGTTCTGATCCGAATTGGGGAAGGTTGATGGCAGCAATTGGCTCCTCGGGAATAAGAATTAACCCCCAAAGAATAGATATCTATTTTGGTAAATTGCAAGTGGCCAGAAATGGCGAGCCGGCATCTTATTCTGAAAGAAAGGCTAACCGGATATTAGAGAAGAAAGAAATAGAAATAGTGATAGATTTGAAACAGGGAAGAGGTGGGGCTAAAGTCTATACCTGCGATTTGACTCCCGATTACGTAAAAATCAATTCATGTTACACCACATAATAGCTTGAGAGCAAGGTTCTGCTTTAAAATGGAGTAGCAGAGCTTGCTCTGCGTTATTATCGCGAAACAAATTTCGCTACTCCAATGGCAAAGATAATTAAGATTAATTACCAGAAGCCCGAAAGAAAAAGAATTAGAGAGGCTGTTCGTGTATTGAGAAGGGGAGGTTTGGTAATTTTTCCCACAGACACTGTTTACGGGCTGGGGGCAAGCATTTGCTTTCCTAAAACATTGAGGAAAATTTACCGGATAAAGAAGAGGTCTGGAAAGAAACCTTTAGTCTTCCTGATTGGCTTCAAAAAGGACATAAGAAAGTTCACTAATAAGTTATCCAATGAAGCGAAGAAACTGGTAAGGGATTTCTGGCCAGGTCCTCTGACTTTAGTCTTTCCTTCAAAAAAGTATAAGACAATTGCTTTGAGAATGCCAGACCATAGAATAGCTCTGGGGCTGATTAGAGGTGCCGGACCATTAGCGGCAACCAGCGCCAATCTTTCCGGGAAGAAAGAGAATGTGACACTTAAAGCAGTGGAAAGTCAACTCTTAAAAGAGGCCGATTTGTGTATCGATGGTGGCAAGGCTCCCCGGGGAAGGGTCTCTACTGTCCTGAATGTGATTAATCATCCTTTCCAGGTAATCAGGGAAGGATGCATAAAAGAGAAGGAACTGAGAGAGAGGATAAAAGGTAAAAGGTAAAAGGTAAAAGGTAAAAGCTAAGGTGTATAAGAAAATCCTTTTTGTTTGTACTGGTAATACCTGTCGCAGCGTGATGGCACAAGGACTATTCAAGAATATGCTAAGGGAAGAAGGGATAAAGGACGTGAAAGTGAGTTCTGCGGGAATTGCTGCTCTCCCTTCCTTTGCTATTTATGGTGTGCTGGAAAAAGTATTAAAAGAAGAAGATATTGAGATTTCAAACCACAAGCCTACTCGAGTTACTCCACAAATAGTTAAAGATGCCAACCTGATTCTGGTGATGGAGAAAAGACACAAAGAGGCTATTCTGGAGATGGCTCCAGAAGTAAAAAACAGAGTGTTTTTATTAAAAGAGTTTGCTGGTGAAAAAAAGAATTTAGATATTCCCGATCCTATTGGTCAGCCCGAAGAGGCCTATCGAAGCCGACTGCAGGAGATTAAGGGATGTTTGTTGAAAATACTGAAGAAAATCAAAGAAGATTGGAGTAAAAGATTGGAGTAGCAGGTTTTAACCTGCGTGGATTGGAGCAGCAGGTTTTTGACGATACTTAAATAATTTCGAGGAGAAAGAAATGTCAAGCTTGAAACGATTAGATTCCAAAGTTTACAAAGCAATCTATATGGAAACTAAGAGGCAGGCAGAGAATCTGGAATTGATTGCTTCTGAAAACTTTGTCTCTGAAGCAGTTCTGGAAGCTCAAGGGTCAGTGATGACCAATAAGTATGCGGAGGGCTATCCCAGCCATAGATTCTACGGGGGATGTGAATATTACGATGTGGTTGAATCTTTGGCCATTGAGCGTGCCAAAAAGTTGTTTGGTGCTGACCACGTTAACGTTCAGGCTCATTCCGGAACCCAGGCAAATATGGCAGTCTACTTTGCCGTTCTTGGCATAGGGGATACAATTATGGGGATGCACTTGTCGCATGGAGGACACCTCTCCCATGGTCATCCTACGAGTTTCTCTGGCAAATATTTTAAGACTGTGCCCATAAGTGTATCTAAAAAAACAGGACGCATAGATTACCGGGAGATGAAAAGCCTGGCCATCAAACATAAGCCAAAATTGATTGTTGCTGGGGCCTCCGCCTATTCCAGGATTATAGATTTTGAGAAGTTTCGAGAGGTCTGCGACAGGGTGGGTGCTTTTTTGATGGCTGATATTGCCCATATAGCTGGACTGATCGCTGCTGACCTGCACCCTTCTCCCATTCCTTATGCTGACTTTGTAACCACTACAACGCATAAGACGCTTCGCGGACCAAGAGGTGGAATGGTGATGTGTAAGAAGAGATATGCTTCGGTTATAGACAGAAATATCTTTCCTGGAATACAGGGAGGTCCTCTCATGCATGTTATTGCTGCCAAAGCTGTGGCCTTTAAGGAGGCGCTTACGCCCGGATTTAAAAGATATCAGGCTCAAATAGTGAAAAATGCCAGGGCGCTGGCTGAAGGATTGATAAGGAAGGGATTCAAGATTGTTTCTGGAGGTACAGATACACACTTGATGCTGGTAGACCTGAGAAACAAGAGATTGACCGGGGATGTGGCTGAAGAGGTTTTAGATAAGGCGGGTATTACGGTTAATAAGAATAGTATTCCCCACGATCCGGAGAAACCCTTTGTGACCAGTGGAATTCGTTTAGGGACACCGGCCCTGACCACCAGGGGGATGAAGGAAGAAGATATGGAGAAAACTGCCGCGCTGATATCAGATGCCCTTGAGCATCGTTATGATGAGGACTATCTTGCCAGTTTGAAAAAGGAAGTACGTAAACTAACCAGAAAATTTCCCTTATACAAGAAGAGACTGAAAGAGTAATAACTGGACAGTCCATAGCAAGATTAATTTTTTCATTCCTGGTAGAAATTAAATGCTTACCTCTTATATTCTTGTCTTTCTCCTTTCAGGACTAATTTCTTTAGTGGTAACGCCTTTCATCCCTCTCCTGGCGAGAAAGTTCGGGGTAATGGATAGGCCCGACGAGCGCAAAGTCCACCGTAGACTAATTCCCTCCTGGGGTGGGTTGGCAATCTATCTTGCCTTTAGTGGTTCCATAGCATTAATTTTTCTTTTCAATGATGCCTTTCGTCTTCTACTCCGCTCCCACCATTTTCTGGTTCAAAAGTATTTATTGGGAATATTTCTGGGAGCAACAATTATCACTATTTTAGGGTTAATTGACGATAAGAAAGGACTCAAGGCGACCATTAAATTACTCGGCCAGGTTATTGCAGGCGTAGTTCTACTCTGGTATGGAATAAGAATAGTGGGAATAAACAATCCCTTTGGTAAGACATATCTTGAATTCTCGTTATACTTAAGTTTCATAATTACAATTATTTGGACAGTTACTTTCATTAACTCCGTCAATTTGATCGATGGACTCGATGGATTAGCCGCAGGTGTAGTGGTAATTGCTTCAATAACCTTTTTTGTTATCGCTCTTTTTCAAATCGATAAGCAGAGCAATGTAGCAATTACTAACAGGCTGGAACTGGTGGCTATTATGGCTCTAGCTTTGGTGGGAAGCACAAGTGGGTTTCTTCTCTACAATTTTCATCCAGCAAAAATATTTATGGGTGACACTGGCAGTATGTTTCTGGGATTTATCCTGGGGGCGATTACAATAATGGGAACATTGAAAACTGTGGCTGCAATTGCTCTATTAGTTCCCATTATGGTAATAGGTCTTCCTTTATTGGACACTTTCCTCACTATTCTTCGACGGTTGAAGAAGAGAAAGCCTCTTCTCCAGGCCGACAGAGAACACCTCCACCATCGCCTATTGGACTATGGGTGGGGCCAGAGAAGGACGGTTCTTTTAATGTATGGAATCTCTGGGGTATTAGGGTTGGGTGCAATTCTTTTGACTATCCTTTAAAGAAAAGGTAGTGTAGGGCTTTATGCCCGTAATGATTTTGGTCGCGTAGGGGTGACCTTTATGGTCGCCCAAGGGCTTGTCCCTGGATTATTATATGAAAAAGATAATTTGTATCTTTGGCACAAGACCTGAAGCCATTAAGATGGCGCCTGTATTGAAGGAATTACAAAAGAAGAAAGATTTATTCAAAACCGTCGTGGTACTTACCGCTCAACACAGACAGATGCTCGACCAGGTCCTGAGGCTGTTTAATCTCCAATCCGATTACGATTTAAATATAATGCAAGAATCTCAGAGCCTTTATTATATCACTACCAGTGTGCTTTCCAGATTGAGAAAAGTAATTAATAGAGAGAATCCAGATTTTATTCTTGTCCAGGGAGATACCACGACAACTTTTGCAGCTGCGTTGGCTTCTTTTTATCAAAAAGTCCCCGTTGGTCATATTGAGGCAGGACTCCGTTCTTATGATAGATTCAATCCCTATCCTGAAGAGGTAAACAGACTTCTCACAGATGCCTTGTGCGATTTCCACTTCGCTCCCACTCCCACGGCAAAAAGGAACCTTCTTAAAGAGAACATAAAGAAAGAGTCCATTTTCGTAACTGGAAATACTGTGATCGATGCCCTCTATTTAGCCCTGAAGAAGCCGCATCGGTTCAGGAACTCTCTGTTGAAAAAAATCGACTTCAATAAAAAAAGAATAATCTTAGTTACTGCTCACCGCAGAGAAAATTGGGGAATTCCATTAGAGAATATCTGTTTAAGCATTAAAAAGCTCATTAAAAAATACGACGATTTGGAAATTGTCTATCCAGTCCATCTCAACCCTAATGTGAAGAATGTTGTCTATAAAATACTGAAAAACTCTCCTCGCATCCATCTTATTAAACCATTAGATTATCTCGATTTCATAAATCTGATGAATAAATGCTTCTTAGTGTTAACCGATTCTGGCGGGCTGCAAGAGGAGGCACCCTCTTTAGGTAAGCCCGTGTTAGTGTTGAGAGAAGTTACTGAAAGGCCGGAAGGTGTAAAGGCTGGTACGGTAAAAGTCATTGGCTTATCTAAAGAGAGAATATTTACAGAAACCTGTAAGTTACTCGATAATAGAACCATGTATAACAGGATGGCTAAATCGGTTAACCCCTATGGCGATGGAAACGCATCCACAAGAATAGTCAACGCCCTTCTATACTATTTTAAGAAATAGAAAATGATAGAACATTACGATTTTGGCAGGATAGTTGTCGATGGAAAAGAGTACATCTCTGATGTGATAATCTATCCTGACCATGTTGATGGTAATTGGTGGAGAAAAGAAGGCCACCGATTGCAGGTAGTTGATATTGAGAAAGCTATAGAAGAGAAGCCCGAAATTCTAATTGTTGGCACCGGGGCTTCGGGATTAATGGAAGTCCCTAAGGAAGTAAAAAGTTATCTAACTTCCAAAGGGATAAAATTAGTTGTAGATACTACTAAAAAAGCTTGTGATGAATACAATCGGCTTTCCCCCTCGGGTAAAACCATCGCTGCCCTCCACCTAACTTGCTAAAAAGGGGACAGGTACTTTTTTCTGGTAAGACCAGAATTTCAGGAGGTCATTATGAAAATAGAGCTATCATACTGGTATAAGTTATTGGTTCCCAGGGCTGTGGTTCTAATTTCCACAGTAAGTAAACAGGGGGTCTCTAATGCCGCACCTTTTAGTTTCGTAATGCCTGCTTCAGTGGAACCACCAATGATTGCCTTTGCCTCAGACCCTGACCATCACACCATATCCAATATCAAGGAGATGGGAGATTTTGCAGTTAATATTCCCGGTGTGGATATGCTCAACCAACTGTGGACCTGTGGTGAAGATTTTCCTAAAGGAGTCAGCGAGATTAAGAAAGCGCACCTTACTGAAAAGAAATCGAAAAAGATAAAATCACCAAAAGTGGCTGAAGCGCTGGCTCAGTTTGAATGTAAGCTGGAAGCAATGTATGAAGCTGGGGACCATATAATTGTGCTGGGAAGAGTAGTGGATGGGGAAGTGAAAAGAGGACTTTTTGTAAAAGGGAAGTATAACCCTTTAAAGGCTAGGCCACTCTCGCATGTGGGAGGTAATGAATTTACCCTACCCGAGAAAATTATAAAGGCAAGATAGGTAGTAATGGGGCGATAGCTCTTTACCCTCCTAATTTACAATGGCCACTAGACTCTTTAGTTCTTATTTACTTGACAGGACAAAAATTAATTTTATAAAATCTTAGTTTGGCAGCTTCGCTTATTTTTTTAAGAAAGAACTTGTGAAAATTTTCACAAAATTTCCAGGGAAATTGGTAGATTTGGGTTTAATGAATGAAGATAGGAATTGTGGGTGCTGGGGCGATGGGTGGGTTATTTGGTGGGATGCTCACCAGAGCAGGGCAGGATGTTTGGCTAATTGACAATCATAACGAAAGGGCGGAGAAGATAAATAGAGAAGGACTGATTATAGAAGCAAGTAAAGCCCTTCAGCCCGGGGAACCTAAACAGGAAATAATAAAAATAAAGACAACAACAGACCCTTCCAACGTAGGCTCCTGCGATTTGGTTATTCTTTTAGTTAAAGCTTATGATACAGAACAAGCCACCAGGAATTCTTTACCTCTAACTGGAAGTAAGACAGCCTGGCTTACCCTGCAAAATGGCCTGGGGAACATTGAGAGGATGGGTAAAATCGTGGGTAAGGGTAGAGTGGTTGGTGGTGTCACTTATCAAGGTGCTACTGTATTAGAGATGGGAAGGATAAGACATGCAGCCTTTGAAAAGACGGTCATTGGAGAAATTAGTGGCAAGGTGAGTGAGAGAATTAAGTCCATTTCAGATATTTTCAATCAGGCAGGCATAGATACTGAAATTTCCGATAATATAGAAGGTATGCTATGGGGTAAACTATTAGTGAATGCAGTAATAAATCCTTTAACAGCTATTACCAGGGTAAGAAATGGCCAGTTACTGGAATCTCCCAGTCTGAGAGAGACAATGAAGCTCATTGTCGAAGAAGCTATGCGAGTTCCTCTAAAGAAGGGAATCAGACTACCTTATCAGAGAGTATTTGAGAAAGTGGAAGAGTCCTGTCAGGTTTCCAGAGATAACATTTCTTCTATGCTGCAGGATATATTGAGAAAGAAGAGAACAGAGGTAGATTTTATCAATGGTGCAATAGTTACTGAAGCTGAGAAAATAGGAGTATCTACACCGCTGAATAGGGCTCTTTGGAAGATAGTTAAATTTTTAGAAGGGAGGGGAGAATATGTTAAGTGATTTAGAGATTGCCCAGAGGGCGAAGATGAAGCCCGTTGTGGAAATCGCTCAGGCTCTGGGCATTAAGGAAGATGAGATTGAGCCTTATGGAAAGTATATGGCCAAGGTCTCTTTGGAAATCCTGGAGAGATTGAAAGATAGACCTAACGGTAAATTTATTACAGTAACTGCGATTACTCCCACTCCCTTAGGGGAAGGGAAGACAGTCACTGCTTTTGGTTTGGGGATGGCTTTGGCTAAGATAGGAAAGAAAGTCTGTAACACCTGTCGCCAACCTTCAAAGGGTCCCACGTTCGGCATTAAGGGCGGTGCCGCTGGAGGAGGTTACTCTCAGGTTCTTCCTATGGAGAACATTAATCTACATTTTACTGGAGATGCCCATGCAGTAGAATCGGCTCACAATCTTTTAGCCGCGGCAATAGATGCCAGCATTCTTCACGGAAATAAATTGAACATCGATCCTCTCAGTATTACCTGGCGAAGATGCGTTGATATCAGTGATCGGGCACTGCGAAACATAGTTATTGGACTGGGGGGTAAGGCTAATGGTTATCCAAGGGAAACAGGTTATGATATCACCGTGGCTACCGAGACTATGGCTATTCTTGCGCTAGCCACAGGCCTCTTCGACTTGAGAAAGAGGTTGGGTAGGGTAGTAGTGGGTTATACTTATGATGGCAAACCGGTAACTGCTGAACAGCTTAAGATTGCGGGAGCAATGACAGTGTTGTTGAAGGATGCCATTAAGCCCAATCTTGTGCAGACAACGGAGAATACACCTGTTCTTAATCACGCTGGACCCTTCGCCAATGTTGCTCATGGGAATAACTCGGCACTCGCTGATATGGTAGCTCTTAAACTAGTCGATTACGTAGTTACAGAAAGTGGCTTTGGCGCAGACTGTGGTTTCGAGAAATTAATCAACGTTAAGTGCCGGCAGAGTGGTTTAAAAGTTGATTGTGCTGTGGTAGTCGCTTCCATAAGGGCATTGAAAATGCATGGTGGAGCGTTTGAGGTGCGCCCGGGAGTGGACTTAGATGAGAAATTGGTGGCCAAGGAGAATATGGAAGCTCTGGAGAAGGGATGTGAAAATCTTGCCAAACATATAGAGAATGTCCACATTCATGGACTTCCTGCAGTAGTGGCGATTAATAGATTTACTTCAGATACTGATAAAGAGGTAGAATTTGTAAGGAAAAAGGCTCTGGAAGCTGGTGCGGAAGATGCTGCCCCTGTAGATTGTTGGGCTAAAGGTGGCGAAGGTGCTATTCAATTGGCTGAAGCAGTTGTGGCAGCAGTGGATAAGCCACACCAGATGCAGTTCCTCTATCCAGACGATGCATCTATCAAAGAAAAGATTGAGACAATAGCTACAAAAATATATGGAGCAGACGGGGTAGATTATGCTCCTCTTGCCGAAAAGAAGATTAAATTGTATACTGAATTGGGTTATAATAAGATGCCCATCAACATGGCCAAGACCCATCTTTCTCTTTCTCATGACCCAAATCTAAAGTGTGTGCCTCGCCATTACAGGATACCCGTTCGAGATATCCGGGCATCAGTAGGAGCTGGATTCCTCTATCCTCTCTTAGGGACTATGAGTACTATGCCTGGGCTTCCTTCAATCCCAGCTGCCACCAAAGTGGACATCGATAAGAGTGGAAAGACAGTGGGATTGTTCTAAGCAAAAAATGGGAAGACTACTCATTGGAGGAATAATAGATGAAAGAGATAATTTTGCCAGATATGGGTGAAGAGGTAAAGGAAGCAACTATCTCCTTCTGGCATCACGAGGAGGGAGACAAAGTAACCAAGGGGGAGGATTTAGTAGAGATTACTACGGAGAAAGCAAGTTTTCAAGTTGAAGCCCCCGCTTCTGGAATCTTAAGCAAAATTTCCGCTGGTGAAGGTGAAGTAGTAAAATCTGGACAGGTCCTGGGAATTATCGAATGAATTCCGGGGACACAATACTTAATTCCATAAATTCGTAATTGCAGGGTCGGGCCTCAATAATTAAGTATTGTGTCCCCAGAATTGGTAGAAAGGAGTAAGAAATGATAATAATGGAACAGAAACCATTTGAGGAAATTTTTTCGTTTTTAAAAGACGAAAAGTCCATACTTATTGTGGGTTGTGCACAGTGCGCCACTGTGTGTAAAGTTGGTGGCGAAGAAGAAGTTAAAGCTATGAAAGATAAATTGGAGAGTCAAGGCAAAAAGGTGAGTGGTTGGGTAGTTATAGACCCAGCCTGCCAGAGCGTTGAGGTAAAGAAGAATTTCCAGGCAAATAAAGATAAAATTACCTCAAGTGACGCCATTTTGGTAATGGCTTGCGGTAACGGGGTCCAGTCTGTAAAGGAGAGTGCCGAGAGAATAAAGATGGAAAAACCAGTCCATCCGGGATGCAACACACTTTTCCTGGGAGAAGTGGTAAGGGCAGGCTATTTCGAGGAAAAGTGTAGTCTCTGTGGAGATTGTCTGTTAGAGGTAACTGGTGGGATCTGTCCTGTTACTCGCTGTTCCAAGGGACTTCTCAATGGTCCTTGCGGGGGGAGTTCTGAAGGGAAATGTGAAGTTGATCCTGAACGCGATTGTGCTTGGGCGCTTATTTATGAAGAGTTGAAGAAGAGAGGAAAGCTCGATAGAATGAAAGCTATACAACCGGCAAAGGACCATTCGAAACTTATAAAACCCCGTACCTTGACCTTGGGTAGTTAAGAGGAGAAAGAATGGACTCAAATGCAAATTATGATATTGCTATAATTGGCGCTGGACCAGGGGGTTATGTGGCGGCAATCAGGGCTTCCCAGTTGGGCGGTAAAGTAGTAGTGATTGAAAAGGGCGAACTGGGAGGAACCTGTGTGAATATAGGTTGTATCCCCACAAAGACGCTTGTGGCAAGTGCCCGCCTTCTTAATTCAGTTAAGAAGGGAGGCGAGTTTGGAATCAATTCTGGAGAAGTCAGTGTAGATTTCTCTACAATATCTAAAAGAAAAGAAAGGATAGTAAGACAACTTGTTAGTGGTATAGGTCAGTTATTCAAAAGCTATGGCGTTGAAGTGATAAAAGGAAAAGGGAGATTAACTGAGAGAATTAAAGATAAAGCGATTGAGATAGAAATAGAAAAAGATGATGGTTCAGTAGAAAAAGTTATGGCTAAAAAGTTAATCATTGCCACAGGTTCTATCCCTGCCCGGATTTCCGGAATCTCCATAGATGAACAGGATGTGATAACCAGCGACCAGGCTCTGGAATTGGAAGAAATTCCTTCTTCCCTACTTATTGTGGGAGGTGGGGTTATTGGAGTAGAATTTGCTTCCATATTTAACAGCTTAGGGAGTAAAGTGACAATTGTTGAACTCCTGCCACGGATTATTCCCACTGAAGATGGAGAGATATCTGAACAACTGAAGAAGCTTCTGGTCAAATCTGGAATAGAAATAAATACAGGAGTGAAAGTTAAAGAGATAATATCCGACAATGGCAAAAAGAAAGTTATAATAGAGACTCCCCGAGGAAAAGAGGAAAAAGTTGCCCAGAAAGTACTGATTGCTACAGGTAGGAAGCCTTATACAGAGGGTTTGGGTCTGGAGAAGACAGGGATTGGGTTGGAAAAGGGAAGAATATTGGTAAATGAGAGGATGAAAACGAATCTTCCAGGAATATTTGCCATTGGAGATGTAGTGGGAGGGGTTCTTCTTGCCCATGTCGCTTCAGCTGAGGGTATTGTGGCTAGTGAAAATGCGATGGGTAATCAATCGAAAATCGACTACAGGGTTATTCCCAATTGTATCTATTCTCTCCCTGAAGTTGCCAGCGTTGGTCTCAGTGAGGAGAGAGCAAAAGAGATGGGTTACGAAATGGCTGTAGGAAGATTTCCCTTCCTGGCCAATGCCCGGGCGACTATTATGGGAGAAAGAATAGGCTTGGTGAAGATAGTAGCAGATAGAAAAACTGATGAGATATTGGGTGTACATATAGTTGGTGCGGATGCTACGGAATTGATAGCTGAGGCCAGCGTGGCTATTAAAGCGAAAGTTACCACTAAGGATTTGGAAAGAATGATTCACGGCCATCCCACTTTGAGTGAAGCAATATTTGAAGCAGCTCATGATGTCCATGGAGAGGCTATAGATTTAAAGAAGAAATAGCGGAAACGAGAATCATGGGAAAATGTAGAGTGTTATACCTGGGATTGGTTAGTTATGAGAAGGCTTACGATTTACAGAGGAAACTCCATAAATTCAGGAGAGAAGGAAGAATCGATGATGTTTTGATTCTACTGGAGCATGAGCCAGTGGTGACTATAGGAAGGGGAGGTAAAAGGGATAACATCTTAGTTTCCGATGAGTTATTGCAAAGTAAAGGAATTAGAGTTTTTGAAATAGACAGAGGAGGCGATGTTACTCTCCATTGTCCTGGACAGCTCGTAGGATATCCCATTCTCGACCTAAAAATTTATGGGAAAAATATACATAGGTATCTAAGAAATCTCGAAGAAGTAATAATCCGTTCATTGAAAGTTTACGGCATATATGGCCAAAGGATTGAGAACCATACCGGAGTTTGGGTAGGGGAGAAAAAGATTGCATCCATAGGAATTGGCATAAAGGGCTGGGTCACTTTCCATGGGTTTAGTCTCAATATAAATCCTGATCTGTCCTATTTTTTATTAATTAGGCCCTGTGGATTTGAAAGTAGAACAGTGACTTCTATGAGCGAGATATTGGGCAGGCCAGTCGAGCCAAAAGATTTCCGTTACCGGTTGATAGAACAGTTTGGAAAAGTATTCAATCTGGAAATGGAGGAAAATGGTAAGCAGGTTTCCCCCCTGGATAGTAAAGAGATTGTCTCTTGCTCCCTCTGACAAAAAAGGAGGAGGAGAAGAGGTTAATAAGACGAGAAATCTCCTCAGCAGATTAGATTTGCATACTGTCTGTGAAGGAGCCCGTTGTCCTAACCTCTGGGAATGTTTCGCTGAATCTACAGCCACTTTCATGATTTTAGGTAAAATCTGTACAAGGAACTGTAAATTCTGTAGTGTGGCTAAAGGGAGCCCTTTACCAGTTGACCGGAAGGAACCCAAAAGAATAGCCCAGGCAGTGAAGAAATTGGACTTGAAGCATGTAGTAATTACCTCAGTTACCCGTGATGATTTGCCAGATAGGGGAGCTTTTCAATTTTTCTCTACAATTATGGAGGTTCACTCGATAAATCCTGATGTAATTATAGAAGTGCTTATTCCCGATTTCGCAGGAAGTAGAGAAGCGATTAAGCAGGTATTAAAGGCGGGGACTGACATTATCGCACATAACTTAGAGACAGTGCCATCTCTATATCGAAAGGTGAGACCCGGGGCATCTTATGAGAGGTCTCTGAAGTTGCTTAAGTTGGTGAAGATTTTGCAGCCTGATATCTACACTAAGACGGGCCTGATGCTCGGCTTAGGAGAGGAAAAGCAGGAGATTTTGGGCGTAATGGAAGATTTGAGAAAAATAGATTGTGATATTCTCACTATGGGACAATATCTACAACCGAGTAGCTCGCATCTGGAAGTTCGTAGATTTATTCCTCCGAGTGAATTTGAAGAATATAAAAAGGTAGCGGAAAAGATGGAATTCCTGTTTGTGGCAGCAGGACCCTTTGTTCGCAGCTCATATAGAGCAAGTGAATTTTCCAGTCGATTCATTCGAAAAAGAAAAAGGGGTCAGAGTCATTTTTTGATGCCATAAATGGCATAGCTTTCAAAAAGTGTTAGGAGTAGCGAAACTTGTTTCGCGATTGGTGGACGCAGAGCAAGCTCTGCTACTCCAACTTCCGCTTTAGCGGAAGGATGTGTTATAAAGGAGGGAAATAGTGCTTTCTGAGGCTTTAAAATCAGGTAAATTTGTAGTGACTTCAGAGATAGGACCACCTAAAGGTGTAGAAATGAGAGAAATCCTTTCTGAAGCTGAATTCTTTAAAGGTAAAGTAGAAGCTGTGAATGTAACTGACCTACAGAGTTCGGTTATGAAGTTGGGTTCTTTAGCTACTTGCCGTCTTTTGATAGAGAATGGTGTTGAACCTGTGTTTCAAATAACCTGTCGCGACCGCAATCGCCTTGCTCTGCAGTCGGATATTCTGAGTGCCTATGTTCTAGGAATTAGAAACCTGCTCATTCTCACCGGAGACCATCCCAAATTGGGTGACGACCCAGCGGCGAAGCCTGTTTTCGACCTCGATTCGGTACAACTACTGGAGGCGGTCAAAAAATTACAGGAAGGGGAAGATATGGCAGGGAACAAGTTGGAAGGTGAACCGCCAAAATTCTTTGTGGGAGCAGTAGTAAATCCCGGTGCCGATCCTATAGAGCCGCAAATAATAAAAATGGAAAAAAAGATAAAAACTGGAGCACAATTCTTCCAGAGCCAGGCAGTCTACGAGCCTGAGAAGTTTGCCCAGTTTATGAAGAAAGTGAAGGGTTTTGGCGTTCCTGTTCTGGCGGGAATTGTTCTTTTGAAATCTGCAGGAATGGCAAGATATATGAATAAGAACGTTAGCGGAGTATATGTTCCCGACCCGCTTATCGAGGAGATGGAGAAGGTAGAGAAAGAGAAAAGAGGAGAGAAGAGTATAGAAATTGCCGCAAGGCTAATCAGGGAACTTAAAGGTCTCTGTCAGGGCGTGCACATTATGCCTCTTGGCTGGGGAAATAAAGTCCCCAAAGTTTTAGAGGCAGCCGGTCTATGAAATTTAAAAGATAGTTTGTTCAATCGCTTAGGAATCTCTTTGCGTGGAAAAACCTGGAGTCCTCCCGAAAGGGAGGGTTATTAAACGGAACCTTGCTTTCGCAAGGACTCCATATCACAAACTACCTTTAAGAACTATTTCAAGGATGGTATGATGGGAGATTATAGAAGTGAACGGTTAGAAAAGTATGTTGATGATTTGGCGGCCAAGCTTCCTGCACCTGGCGGGGGGAGCGTGGTGGCTCTGGTGGGTGCACTGGGAGTGGGGCTTCTGAGCATGGTTTCCAATTTTACTCTGGGAAAGGAAAAATACAAACAAAGAGAAGAAGAGATAAAAAAGATTTTAAACAGAAGCGAAGATTTACGTGAGAGATTGACTGAGTTGGTGGATGAAGATATTAGGGTCTATGGCAAAGTCTCCAGTGCTTATAAATTGCCTCGTGCAACTGATCAAGAGAAAAAAGTGCGTTCCCAGGCAATCGAAAAAGCCTGTAAGGATGCACTAACTGTTCCTATGGAAGTAGCGCGTTGTTGTACGGAGGGACTGAACCTGGCAAGAAGGCTTGTGGAGATAGGAAATGTTAGGCTAGTCAGCGATGTGGGCGTTGCTGCAGGATTATTAGAGGCTGCCTTGAAGGGAGCAGAGTTCAATGTAAATATTAATTTAAAAGTAATCGAAGATAGAGACTTTGTGGAAGAGAAAAAGAAGGTTATAGGTTCCTTTGTGAGGGATAGACTAAAAATAAAAGACGAAATACTAAAAAAGACGAAAGATAAAATAGAAAATATGGGAGGAAATTAACGTGGCAGGAAAAATAATTGATGGTAAATCTCTGGCAGCGAAGTTCAAGGAAGATATCAAAAGGGAAGTTGGACAGTTGAAAGAGAAACATAAAGTGACACCCCTGTTGACAGCAATACAGGTTGGAGAGAACCCTGCCTCAAGAGTCTATGTTAAGAGGCAAAGGAAAAGTTGCGAAGAAGTAGGAATCGATTATCAACTCCACGAATTACCAGAAGCAACCAGCGAGGAAGAACTTCTCCAATTCGTTGAGAAATTGAATAGAGACGATAAGGTTACTGGCATTATTCTGGAAATGCCCCTTCCTCAACAGATAAATGGACGTAGGGTACAGATGGCTATTACTCCGATGAAAGATGTTGAAGGGATGAACCCTTCCAATGTGGGTATGCTGGTCTATGGAAGTCCCAGACTTGCTCCCTGCACGGCGCTGGCGGCTATGGAACTATTAAAGAGTACAGGCGTGGATATAAAGGGCAAAGAAGTAACTGTTGTGGGACATAGCGAGATTGTAGGCAAACCGATAACTCTCTTTCTCCTCTCTTCGGTTCTGGAGTCGGCTACTCCCACTGTTTGCCATATTGCCACCAGGGATTTGGCTTCCCATACCAGAAATGCTGAGATCCTCATTGTTGCTGTG